>NZ_JBFUAP010000013.1:0-191973 GCF_056406215.1 Mucilaginibacter sp. P1_D10
CGTCAGGCCAGAGATTTACCGCCAGCTTCCTTCAGATTCGCAGTCACCCACGACACCCTTGCTTTTGGTTAACGCTTCCCACTATCAAGGCGCGTTCGGGACTCTCACCCTATAGCTTGCGCCCGTGCCGGGCGCACACAAAAAAAGCCGGGCGATGCCGGCTTCTCAAAAGAAAATATTGTAGGGGTGCTTAATTGCGGCTAAACCCGCCGCGGCCACCGCCGCCACCGTTAAAGCCAGGACCTTTATCCTCGGCTATGTTAACAGTAATGCGTTTGCCGTAATAGCTTTGCCCGTTCATGCATCTTATAGCTTCTTTAGCTTCATCTTCGTTCACCATTTCAACAAACCCAAAACCCCTGCTCTCTTTTGTTTCACGATCTTTTACGATCCTGAGGGACTTAACCGGCCCAAAATCTTCAAAAACCGCATTTAATTCAGCCTCGTTCACTTCTAGTGGAAGGCCGCCAATAAATACTTTCATTAATCTCCTTTATTTTCTGCAAATGTACGAAAAAAAGGCCATTTTTTAAAGTCAACGATTGCTTAAATAGAGTGGTAACCTGTTTTTTACAATAACGTGTCAATATGACGTATTGTCATTTCCAATAAATTACAATAAAAATTCGGCGGTGTTCAGCTTCTATTTAAGCTTGAGGTTAAAAGTACCCTCCACCCGGTAAAAAGGCGAATCGGCTTTATCGTCATGCGCTAAAAAAGTAAAGAAAGTACCTGTGGCCAGCACGCTATCCTGCCTGTAATGCAACAAATCTATAACCCCGGCATCACCAGGCTCGGTAAACTGGGTAAGGCTGTATTGTTTGATGTGCAGTGCATCGGGGCGAAGCAACAGTTGGCTACCCTCTACCCCTTTGGTAATTGAAGCAGCGGCAGTGCCTTTACTGCTGATGGCAAAACTCATGGTGTGGGCCTTATTTATGGCCGTTATGCCAAAGTAACGGTTATCGCCAACGCTGATGTTTACGAATGCTATAGAATCTTTTGCAGCGTCGAAAGTGTAGGTAGAATCCTGTAAATCGAAAGTCAAGGTACCGCTTGCTGCCAAAAAGTTGGTGGCGGGGGTTGCGGCGAGGGCGCTATCGGCGGCGGCTACGGCTTTTTTCTGGTCCACAGCTTTATCGCCCTGGTCTTTCTGGCACGCAGATGCCATTAGCGCAAGGAGCAAAACGAACGAAACGTACCAGTTAGTAAACCGTTTTGGATGCATAGGTAAATTGATGGCCCAAAAGTAAAAAATATTTCTGTAAAGTCCCTAGCGAATCTCGCTCGCACAAAAAAAGCTTAACACTTTTTAACTATTATATAGTACGTGTTTGGGCCACAAAAGGTTTGCCTGATTACGTGTGTTTTTTACAATAATTTTGTTTGTAAATCAACTGTTTTAGCTGGTAGCTATTTACATGGCCACCAGCCGGCATTCGCCACTTAAAAGCCTTTAGGCACGCAGCCGTTCGTCAAACGAAAACTTTTTAATGGCGGTAATTTTGACCTTTTCAAAATCGGGGTGAGCGGGGTTAAACAGGTAGTTGTACTCCAAATCTATAATGGCGGAGGGCACTTTCAGCACCGCCGTTTCCATCTTTTGCAGCCAGGTATCGCCCAGCATTTGGGTAATGGGATAATTTAATACTTTTTGCCAGTCGGGGCTTAGCCGGGTTAATTGCTCCAGGCTTATTTCTTTAATAGCTAATTTGGCCGGCACGTTAAACATCGTGACCGAAAAATCCCCGGTGTACAAGGAGGTGCCTGCGGTATGTGCCAATTTTTCGAGGCATGATAATGCCAGCGAGCCGCCTGTATAAATTACATACCGGCCCCGCGAGTTCCAGCGCCCGTCGATGCCTGAGCCTTTACGATCGGCAGCGTATTTGGTTTGGCCTATGCGGTAGGTGTTCATTTGAGTTGTTGGAAGGTTGAAAAGGTGGAAGGTTGAAATGTTGAAAGAAGGTTGAAATGTTGGAAGATTGGAAAGGTTAGGGGTTGAGATGGTTACAGGGGCTAACTTGCAGAGATGCTTTGCTCTTCAGATCAATCCAAACAACGGTTATAACTTTACAACCTTCCAACTTTTAAACCTTTCAAAAAAAAAACAACCTTCCAACCTTTCAACAATTAAGCGGTAACCCCATAATCTATACGGATTAGCTCGCTCATTACAATGCTGATGCCGGTGATGGTATCCAGCATATCAAAAGGGGTAGCATCAATACCAATGTTGTAATGGCGCAGCCAGCTTTTAAATTCATCAAGCGAGCCAAAAGTATCAAGCCCCTTATCAAAAAGCTCTAATAGCTGTATAATGTGCTCGCTGAGGCCGGGGTTTAGGCCTTTGCTGCTTTGTATATGCTTGCGCAGTGTTGGCTCGGTAATATCAAGCCATTTGGCAATATCTATTTGGGTAACGCCGGTAACCTGCAACAATGTGGTTAAGGCACCGGGTTGTAGCCCCTCTTTTATAGCGCCTAACTTGGCCAGCGGAGATTTAAAGAAGGTTTCGTAAGGCACTATTAGCTCGTGCACCATAGATACCGGTGTATCAAAATTGGCATATGGCCGCGCAGGTGCCTGGTTTTTACGCGCACCGGCCTGCCTGGTTTTGTTTTCTTTATCCTCCATACACAAATGTAAATATTTTCTATTTAAAAGGAAATTATTTTTTAATTTTAATTTATGATTTTTTTAGCAAAACAAATTTTATTTCTAAAATTATTAGCAATTATAAATAATTTTCCTTACATTTGTATATAAAGTATGCCAACCGGCATTTTAATCATAAATCAACACCCCATGCTATTCTTATCAAACGCCAGCGATCTTGTCGGTCGTATCGAGGGCTATTTCCGCCATATTAAAGGCGACGATTACCCCGAGGCTGCAAAGACAGCCCAAACCCAAAACAACGAAGCCGCCACAAACAATCAGGCCAACAAGCACAGGCCTCCCGAACCGGCCCTGCTCACCGGCCTGGCCCTTTTTATCGGCTTTGCTAGTATGGACGATTTCGTGGCTTACGAGCAAAAAGGCAAGCACAAAAAAATCTTGCGTACGGCACGCCTACGCGTAGAAGCCGAGTACGAGAAGAAGCTACACCTGCCTGCTCCTACCGGTGCCATGTTCGCCCTGCGCTGCATGGGCTGGGCTGATACCGCCAATGCGCCGCAAAGCGCACCGCCGAAAAAAATACGGGTAGAAATAGTCGAGGCCGGCCCCAAAGTTTCGGGCAGCGAAAAGGACGTAATCGTATAACCAAAAAACCACCCAAACATGCCAGCCAGTAAATACCCCAAAATGAAAACTACCGCCGTATTTAAGCATAACTACGATTCGGCGGCGCACGTAATCGTAAACCAGGGCGGCACAAGCTCCGGCAAAACGTATTCTATTATACAGATATTGTTTGTGCTGGCTGCCGCCGAAACGCTTGTTATAACGGTAGTAGGCCAGGATATGCCCAATTTAAAAGCCGGCGCGCTCCGCGATGCCATCAAAATCCATAAAACATCCAAAGTGTTTATGCGCAGCGTAAAAAACTATAACAAAACAGACAGTATTTTCGAGTTCCACAACCAGAGTATCATTGAGTTCAAAAGCTACAGCGACGCGCAGGATGCCAAATCGGGCAAGAGAGATTACCTCTTCGTAAACGAAGCCAATGGCATCAAATGGGATGTGTATAGCGAATTGGCCCTGCGCACCAGCAAACGCGTTTATATCGATTATAACCCCAACCACGAGTTCTGGGTGCACGAAAACCTGATAGGCCGCGAAGGCGTGCAGCTGATCATATCAGACCACCGGCACAACCCATTTGCCGACGAACACATCCATAAAAAAATAGAAGCACTTAAAAACGTCGACCTGGAATTATGGAAGGTTTACGCAAGGGGCCTTACCGGCAAAATTAAAGGGCTGGTATTCAACAACTGGTTCGTATGCGAAGGCATTCCCCCAGATGCCAAACTACTGGCTGCCGGGCTCGATTTTGGTTTTACCAACGATGAAACGGGTTGCCTGCTGGTGTATCGCCAAAACGGCGAACTTTGGGTAGATGAGGTATTGTATGAAACCGGCCTCACCAATACCGATTTAGCCAAACGCCTCAAAGCCGCGGGTATCAGCAAAAACACCGAGATAATTGCCGATAGCGCGGAGCCGAAAACGATTGAAGAACTTAAACGGATGGGCTGGTACATTACGCCCGCAAAAAAGGGTGCGGACAGCATCGTCCACTCTATAGACATACTAAAACGCTTTAAGATAAACGTAACCCGTGCCAGCGTAAACCTGCGCAAAGAGCTGGGCAAATACAAATGGAAGGTAAACAGGACCGGCAAAACCACCAACCAACCCATAGATGCCTGCAACCATCTGATAGACCCACTGCGCTACGTTGCCCTTAACAAACTAAAGATAGAAGCGCCCAAAACGCTAAAAAGTACACTGCCAGCCCCCCAGCCTCCGTTAGCCAACGGAGGAGTTTTCGACGAGCTTATCGGCATGGCATAAGCCCCCCGCCCCCTGAAGGGGGAGTTTTTGAAGAACATATTGGGATGGCTTAACGGCGATGGCAATCTGTGCAATCGGTGAAACGGCGAAGCTCTCTTGAGCGCCATAAAACAACAATATGCAAAAAATCAAACACAACAAAATCGGTGAAATCAAATAAATCGGTGAAATCAGTGAAAACAATAATATGATACAAAAAACACTCAAAACAACCCAAGGCAAGCTACTAATCAGCATGCCGCAGCAACTAAGCGAAGTAACCTTAGGACAAATGATGCAATTGCAGGAAGCCCCCGACCTTAAGGATCTGGATGCCATCAGCATTCTATCGGGGGTTCCGGCCACCGAGCTGCAAAACGTAAGCAACGCAGATGATTTTATGGATTTTGCCGATGCGGTGCTTAACCTGTCGCAGCAGATAAAATACTTGTACGATAGCGATGCCGTGCCTAAAACCGTTACGCTGGAAGTAGGCGAAAAACAGGTAAAGCTGGATGTGCTCAAAAATCTTTCGGTAGAGCCGGCAGGGGCCTTTATGGCAGCAAGAGATGTGATAGCCGATGAGATTGCCGCCCACATCAAAAAGTATGGCGAAGAAAACTGGCAGGAATACTTTAACCCCTCGCTTACAGCATGCTGCAAAGTACTCGCTTATTATTTTTATTGCCGGGCCACAGGTAACACCTATGATGAATACGCTGCCGCGAGTTTTACTGATGTCATCAAAAAACTATGGGTAACGGAGGCGCTGCCCATCGCAAAGCATTTTTTTATGAACTTTCCCAACTTATCGAAGCCGAAAACAGGCTTTTGGCATCAGCTGCTACAGCTCTTGAAAAAAGGGCTGGCATACACGCTTTCGAAAAGTTTAGGTATATCAATACCGTAAACTCCCTTGCCGGAGGCGATATTACCAAATGGAACCTTATCCTGGCTATCCCCTACGAACGCATCCTCACCAAGCTGCTCCTCAACAAAACCGAGGCGGAATACCAAAAAAGATATGCAGAGCTGGCGAGCCCCCTAACCCCCTGAAGGGGGAACTTTTGAATAGCATATCGACCGATAACACTTCTATTAACATAAAATCCCTGTGAACCCTCACTCCCCATTCAGCGGGCCGGGGGGGATAAAATCAAAAGCTCCCCCTTCAGGGGGCCGGGGGGCTCCTACTAACCCATGCGCAACCAAATCCAATCCATCACCCAAATACTCACGGGCACGCCGGGCTTTTTGTACGGCACCGAAAAAGAACTGAACACCCTGGCCGATGATGCCGCTTTCCCCTGCGTAATGCTTTACCCGCTGCAGCCCATTGTGGTATCGCCGCAGGTGAATGGCTCGGTAGACAATGTTTTTACCCTTTACCTGGAGTTTTTATACAAGACCGAGTTTGGCCAATACACCGCCGAAAACGAAACCTATGTGCAGCAAGCCCTGCAAATGGCCAACCAGTTTATGGTAAAAGCCGCCAAATACCGCGATGGCGAGGGCCGCTACTTCCGCATAAAAGCCGGCGAGAAGGCCAAATGCCTGCCTGTCTATAATAAGTACGATACCAACACTACCGGTGTAGGCCTCACCATCACCCTCAATACCATGTATTACGACGCGTTTTAGCCGCCACTTCTTAACAAATCGGTGTAATCATTAAAATCTGTGAAATCAAAAACAATAAAATGAGCTTAATAGCAAAAATAGACTACCTCAACCTGGTATCAACCTACCCCGACCAAAACGGCGGCGAGACCGACCGCGGCGACATTTACATCTCCATCATCGATACCGTAACCAACGAGCCGGCCAATGGCAACAATTGCAAAGTAACTTACCGTATAGATGACAACGGCAGCATAAGCCAGCAGGAGGTCATCATTTCCGGGCAAAGCAAAATGATTTACTCCGGAACCTTCAGCGATAGGCGATACAATTTCCTGGGCGAGGAAACCTACCATTTTTACATCGACTTCAGCGTACTGGAGTTAGTACCCGGCACGGGGGATACCGACCCTATAGTTAGCGGCTGCGACCTGGCCATCAGCTCCATCAGCATAACCAAACCTGAAACCGCTACCGGGGCGAACGACGGGCAAATAACCGCGCATGCAACAAGCAGTTATGGCGGCATCCAATACAGCCTGGATAATATAACGTTCCAGCAATCGCCCGTTTTTACCGGTCTTAACGGAGGCGTAAAAACCGTTTACGTGCGCGATAGCAACGGCTGCTACGCCGAGTTGAGCGTATTGCTGCCTACATTAAGCAGCCTGCTGGTGTCGGGCCCATCGGCAACGCTGCCCGATGGCAATACCTCTCATTGGAACGCGGCCTTCAACCCTATCGTGTTTACCTACCAGCGTAAGGATTTCGGTATCATCGCCGCAAGCCCCGATAGCACATCGGGCTACGTCACTTTACAAGTGAATACCGTGCTTAACCCGGTATCGGGCAAACCAACATTATTGCCCGGCGATAAGGTTTATGTAAACGCCGCACCCTACGTGGGCGTTTATGAGGTAGAAAAAGTTGTAGGTAATGCCTACCTCACCATCCGCACAACGTTTGCGGGCAACGCAGTCGGCTTCATCAATATCAACAAGATGCGGCCCTATTACAAAGTGCTTACGCAAATAACCTATACCGATAAACAAACCGGCACGGCAAAAACCATTACATCAACCAACCGGCCGGATAGCAACGGATTGGTGAAAGCCGACATCTCCAATTTTGCCCAGAGCCTGCTGCACGCACAAGATGCCAGCAATTACGCGCAGAACACTTATTGGGACGATAACCTGAGCGCAAGCTACCAGATTGCCTACGCCGAGGAATGGGACGAGGATGGCGTAAGCAAGCAATCGGCATTTATACCCATTGGCCATAATTTTCACGTGCTATATGCCGCCAAGCAATTAGGAGAACGCTACGGCGGCAACCTGGCGGCATATGTGCCCTTTGCCAACCTTGCCGACGGCCTGCCCGCTGCAAAATGGATATGCGATTTTGCCGAACCGGCCTACAGCAACGGCTATCCCTTCGATATAGGCTTCATTTATAGCGAGGAAATGGAAGGGCTCGACGTGTATTGCGAGTACACCCTGCTTGATATTAACCGCATGCCCCTACCAGGCGGACCACAAACGGGTTACCTGTTAACTGAGGATGGCGGCGGCATACTTAATTCCGACGGAAGCAAACTGATCACCACCAGGCAAAACAGCGGTATTATCCCCGTGAACGGGCAACCTGGGCTAAACAGGTTACTATTAAGCGGCCGGTTCGCTGATGAGGTTTATTACATCAATATAACGTTGAAGTACGCCGATAATGATGGCGTGCATGCCCTCAATCAAACCCAAACCCTACGGGTAGATGATGCCATCGACGATAACTCGGTTTACCTGCGCTGGATAGGCCTCAGCGGCAGCTGGAACTACTACCGCTTTGTTTTTAACCAGGAAATAAGCCTTGATGTACAGAACGCCGTAATTATTAAAAACTACGTTACCGACTGGGAAAACCAGCAAGGCATAGAAGACGTGATAAGCAAAACCGCCGGGCAAAAGATGAAAGTTGTAGCCGAGGATCTGTCGGTAGCCGATATAAAAGGCCTGCAGAGCATCAAATACTCGCCCAAGGTGCAACTACTGGTAAACAAAAACCCGGTGAAGTGGCAAACCGTAGTCATCAACACCGCCACCTACAGCGAATACGAAACCCGCAACGGCCAGGCGCCTTTCAGCGTAACGTTCAACATGCCGGCAATTAATATACAAACGCAGTAAGTGGTTGAAAGGTTGGAAAGTTTTAAAGTTGAAATGTTACAATGCCTTTCCAATCTTAAAACCTTAAAACTTTCCAACCTTACAACTTTCCAACAATTCTCAACCAAATGCAACTATACATCAATAACCAGCTGGCCGACCTGGCCGACGATAGCCCAATCGCCCTCACCTTCCAGATAAATAACCTGGCCGAGGTGAAGAACCAACAGGGCAACACCAGCAACCAGTTTAAGCTGCCATTAACGCAACGCAACCGGCAAATACTCGGCTTCCCCGATGATATTGCTTTTTCTACGCAGCAACCTTATGATAATTACGAAGCGAAAATTGTTCAGGACGGGTTGGAGATCATTCCCAACGGCATAGCCGTGCTGAACGGAGTGGAAGACGATAACGCTTCCCTTACCGTACTTAGCGGCAACGTGGATTTCTTTGATGCCCTGAGCGGTAAGCTTTACGAAATGGGCGATGAAGCAACGCCATATGGCCTGAATCACCCTTTCGAGCCCTACCAGCATACCTGGAACGTGGATAGTGTAGCCGCATCGCAATCGCATACCAGCGGCTGGATATGGCCCGTGGTAGATTACGGCAACCTGGTGTACAACGCCGTCGGCAGCAATGAGGTAAACGTGCGCAACCTTAGGCCCGGTTTCTTCATCAAAACCGCTATCGATTTGATGGTGGCTTCGGTAGGCTATAAGGCAACCGGTTCGTTGTTAAGCAACCCGCTTTATCCGCTGCTCATTGCTCAGTTTAGCAACGATGCCTTTAACCACGGTACCGATTACCAAAACCGCCCCAACCCTACCGGCCTGATGGCCACCACCGGGATGGATTTCAGCGTCTATCATCTTACATCTGCAGGGAACAAGGGGATTATCCCTTTCAGCATCATCAACAACGATGATGCTCACCAATACAGCAACGATACCTTTACCTCAAAACGGATAAGCAATGTAAATATCAAAGTAACCATCCCTAAGATGAAGTTTCAGGGAAAGCCCGATTCTACAGATGGTTCTTACATGAAAATATCCATACACAGGCAAACAACGGTGGATGATATATTGGTTGAGCACACACTTGACCTTAGCAGCTTTACGCGGGTACCCGGTACGTCGGGCGGTGGGTTGTTCGGCGTTGGGTTGTTGGGATATATCGAACCGGAGAACATCATCGTATCTGCCCAAACAGCTATGAATGTTGGCGACCAGATAAGCATCAGGTACGAGTTCTTTAAGAAACGACCTTCAATGTTTACCATATACGCCGGGGCCACCTTTGAAATAAAGCCTACCAGTGAGCAGGTTTTATACGGGCAGGACGTGCAATGCGAACGCATCTTCCCCGATATTGCCCAGAAAGACCTGCTTAAAGATGTGCTGCAACGTTTCGGCGTTGTTTGCCAAACAGACAGCAACACACGCAGTATCAACTTTGCCTCGTTTAAAGATATCGTCGGCAACATCCCCATAGCCAAAAACTGGAGCCGCAAATGCCTGGACCATGGCAAGAGCATCACATTTCAATTGGGCAACTACGCACAAGTGAATTATCTGAAATACAAGGAAGACGATGCCGCGCTGCCTAAAGGCTTCGCCGATAGCCAGATAAACGTGAAGGATAAAACCCTGCCGGCCAGCGCAGATTTATTCGAGAGCCAGTTTGCCCCTACCCTTAACCGCCCTTACATTGGCAACAGCATCGCGCTGATAAAAATGATAGAAGATGGCAGCACAGATAACGATTTCAGTATTGGCGTATCGCCAAGGCTACTGATAGATAAAAAGATAGACTTGCGTAACTACGGCGGCAAAACAATCAAATTTACGGATGGCAACCCTGCCAACGATAAATATGTGAACGACTACATATCGGTGCCCTATTTCTACAAATCCGGCGAGGAATACAGCCTGCTTTGGGAAGACCTCCGCAAGGCTTACTATCCCGAACTGGAGAAGATACTACAGCAAACCAAAAAGGTGGTACGCTACTTTATGCTGAACCCGCGCGATATACTGGAGCTGGATTTGCTTATCCCAATATACCTGGAGCAGGACAGCGCCTACTACTACATCAACAAAATAGACAGCTGGCGCAAAGGCCAGCCGGTAAAAGTGGAGTTGGTGAAACTGGGGTAGCGGACCCTCCACACGCAATTTGTTGATTAAAAAATGTCTGCTTAGTTTGGTTTTAACACTTTTCAATCGTAAATTTACCAATAAAATTAGCATTTATATTTTAAATACAAAACACCATGCCTAAGCCAATTGAACAATCACAAAAAAACGGAACATTCACCAGGAAAAAAGTAATTCTAGCTTTTACTGCTTGCGCTATTGCTATTACAATCTTTGTAGTAAATAATTATGGCTATGTATTTGTCCAATACTATAAATATCTGTTTGCCGGTTTTAAACCAGGCGATAAAGTGTATCTGGATGAAAAATTAATCGATAGAAAAAGCCACGGCACAAGCATATACCGGCTGGTAAGGCCTTTAACAGAGAAAGAGATAGATGCTATGTACCTTTTTGCAGATGAAACAGCAAAGGCAAAATCATATTTAAACCCCGGATCTAAACCTTATGTGTGTAACGTTCACGTTTTAATTTCATTTCAAAAATTACGTCAACAAAAATCCGGCTTGATAGGGGTCTTTTTGTCGCAACATTTACTGGCTACGAAAGACCTCGACGAGAAAGATGTAACCGGCTTGTTTTACGTTATAAAGCTAAATAACGCCGTGTTGGATACGTTACCCGAACCTTTGCCCAAGGGTTACACGCTTGCAGATAGCTTGATTTACATCCCCTGGCCTATTGCGTCAAAAAAAGAATCAATTAAATTTTAACAACCTTTCAGAAATATTAATGCACGTTAACCAACTATGCCAAATGGCATTACAAACATATAAACATGAGCGATACAAATAAAACCGCAATTACCGGTGATGACATCAAAGCCGTTAAAGAGTATTCAGACGCCATTGATAAACTAAAAAGTTCCCTCAGCGGCGTAAACAGCAAACTGCCCGAATTTTCTGAGGGGATAGAGGCAGGCTTTAAGGGAATTGCAGAAAAACTGCCCGAGGTTGTAGAGGCCATGGCGCAACTAAATAAGCAAAATAAGGAGTTGGCTGCCTCAGGGCAAAAACCAAAAAGCGTTTTACTGGAGTTAGGCAGCGCCCTTTTCTCATGGAACAACGCCTTATCGGTAGGTATTACCCTTATCACCACCTATGGGCCAAAAGTGTTATCGTTTATAGGCAACCTGTTCGAATCGTCGAAAGCACGGGCTGCAGCGCAGGCGCTAAAAGATTACAATGATGTTTTACTAACTTATACTCAAAATGTATCTAAACAACGGGCCGAATTTGAAATATTGTTGGCGGTGGCCAAAAACAATAACGTGGCACAGGATACCCGCATCGAAGCAATAAAGAAGTTAAACGATTTATCGCCCGAACACCTGAAATCATTAACGCTTGCAAATATCAATACCAAGGCAGGTACAGTAGCGGTAGATGAGTACACAAAAGCCCTAAAACGCAAGGCTATTGAAGATTCAGCACAACTAAAAATGGCCGACTTATTAAAAGAGAAAATGGACATGGCTAAGGGTTTAAATGATGCCAAAAAAGATGTAGAAAAGTATCGGCGGGGCAGATTGAAAGACCCAGGATTTGGCATAGAGAACGAAACAATCACCATGGGAACTGGCAAGGACATTACTCGAGAAGTTGACAAAGCAGCCAATGCCGAGAAGGCTTACCAGGTAGTTTTAGACCAGGAAGCGGATATAAACAAGCGGATAAAAGACATTAACAAAATAGTAGAAAATCAGCTTAAAGCTTTGGCACCAAGGGTAACGGTGCCGGTAAAGCTAAGCGGAAAGGCTTATTGGGAACAAGTGCTGGCAGGGCAAAATGCAGAACTAAAAGCCCTGGATGCGGGTTCAAAGGATTTTAAAAGCAAATCGATACCAATTATAGCGCGCATAAAAGCAACACAAAAAATACTATCAGGTTATGATGTAACACCCGACATTAAACAACCCTACACAGGGCCTAAAAGGGCTGATATTATTGCCGATGCAAACAATGAATTGCTGGCCTCTAAGGATAGGCAGGCGCAATTGTTATTAAGCAGCTATGCTAAACAGATTGAGGATGTAAATAAACACTTTGACGAATTACAGCTGCGTTATAAAGGCAACAAAAAAACACTCGAACAATTAGAAAAAGAACGGGCAGCTACCTTAGCCGCTATCACAAAAAATTTTAGAGACCAGGATTTACAAAAGCTGGATGAGTATCAGCAACAACTTGATAAAGCAGCGCGCGAATACGGAAAGAATGCACAAGAGATTGCGCTGCAGCAATTAAAAGACGAGTATGAAGCTAAATCTGCCGAAATTAATAAAACCGTGCAGCAGGCCGAAGCAGATAAGGCAGCGGTACAGACGCGCATAGATGATTTGAACAGGCAGGGCCGGGCAAAAGATGCGCAGGCATTACAAACGGCACTAAATAGCGAAATAGCCCTCATTGATAAAGCTAACTCAATTAAGCTGCAAATTGATGCGAAGTATAATCAGGATAAAAAGAAGCTTGACGAAAGTTTTGTTAAAGAAAGATTAGAAAAACAGCTCGAAGAACAAAAAGACAAATTAAACAATAAGATAGATACATCTCACGACAGCGGGGATTGGAAAACGGAGTTTCAGCAGCGACAACAGTTATTGGACCTGGAAAGGCAACAAGCTGTTGATGCAGCGGGAAAAAAGGAAACAGCCCTTGCAAAAGTAAAAACAGACTTTGATAAAAAACAACAGCAACTAAATAAAGCCCGGTTGGATGCTGAAGCCGAAAATCAAAAAAAATACCTCAAAACCACCGAAGCACTGTCAAACGCCACAATGGGCATATTTGGCAAAAACACTATAGCATCGCGCATAGCATTTAAAGCGCACCAGGCGGCGGCAGCCGGGCAGGTAATTATCGATACCAAACGTTCTATCATGGGTATCTGGGCGGCTGATGGCGGCATCCCGTTCATAGGTGTGCCAAAAGCAATAGCCGAAACGGCAATTGTTGCTGCAGTAGGTGCTTCGTCGCTGGCATCTATCATCAAGCAAAAGCCCGGCTTCGCAGCAGGCGGGCAGTACTTTTCCGACGGTCGCGGCGCGCTGCTCCCGGGCTATAGTCGTACCGATAATACCAACGCCTACCTGCGCAGCGGCGAAGCGGTAGTGGTGTCTGAAGCCATGCGCAACCCATGGGCGCGCAACCTGGTCAGCGCTATCAACGTAGCACACGGCGGTCGCGACTTCTCGATACCCAATATGGGCAAAGGCTACGCCGTAGGCGGTATATTTACCGATGGCGGCAACGCCAACCGCTACTACAACCAACCCATGAACGATGTAAAGGACCTGGCCAACACCCTCGCCTACCAAATGATCAACAACTTCCCTCCTATTTACGTGGATGTGAAGGATGTAAACAATCAGCAGAATATACTGGCCCAAACAGTAAACCGGGTGAATCTTTAAGGCGAAGCCCCCTAGCCCCCTGAAGGGGGAACAAAATCTCAAATAAATAACCATTTCAATAATCAAAAGCATCTCCGCTAGCCAGCGGAGACAGGAGGGGCTCATGAACATCCAAACAGCAAACACATTATTCGATAACGGCACGTTTTCGGCCATGTATAAGGCTGGCTTTATCACCAGTAAAATATTCAGCTACCGCGAAATTTACCTTTGGGTGCACGCACAGATGCAGGTACGCGGCCTCACCAAAAACCAGGCAGTGCTGGAAGCCGAAGCAAAATTCCGTAAAGACGAGCGCACTATATGGCGGGCATTGAATAGCTTCGAGGACACGATTTAGGGATTAAAAGATTAACACGATTTTTTGATGACTGACAAAACCTTGTCACCACCACGTTGAATTAAAGTTCCGATATTTGTATTGTTCGATTGTCTGAACCTTGATTTACCTGATTAGAAGATTAAAGGATTCCAATCAAGGCCATCAGGGAAATCCTACGAATCATGGTTCAGATAAATTCACTTACTGACAAAACACTGTCACCACTACAACAGAAATAAGTCCCGATATTTGTATAGTTCCATTGTCTGAACCTTGATTTACCTGATTTAAGGATTAAAAGATTCAATTCAAGGCCATCAATAAATCCTAAGAATCAAGGTTCAGATAACTATGCCAATCAGCATATCAAACACAAGCAGGATTAACATCCTTTAATCAAGCAATCGGGTAAATCAAGAAAATCAAGGTTCAGCCCTTCTTCCAGGCCATCAAAAAATCGGTGAAATCATCTAAATCAGTGAAATCATCTAAATAAACAACATGAAAATATACTTATACGATACCGAAACGGATTGCATTGGCTCGGGGAGCCTCTCGTCCGCATTCATAAAAACACAACTCGATGCAGCTGCCGGCGCAGACGTTGAGGTACACATCAGCTCAGTTGGCGGTTCGGCTTTCGATGCCATAGCCATATATGATCTACTGAAAAAGTACCCTGGCAACGTAACCACTTATATAGATGCGCTGGCAGCGTCGGCAGCATCTGTGGTGGCCATGGCGGGCAATAAAATTGTGATGAGCAAATACGCCCTACTCATGATACACAAGCCTATGGTGGGCAGTGGCGGCAATGCCGATGAGCTTTTGAAAGATGTACAGATGCTGAACGTAGTGCAATCGCGCCTGGCGCAGATATACATAGACAAATCGGGGCTGGATGGTGTTACGGTTAATAGCCTGATAAACGCCGTTACCTGGATGACCGCCGACCAGGCCCTGAACCTTGGCTTCGTAGATGCCATAGAGGATTATACGGATACCATCATCAACAGCGCGCTGATAAAAAAATATACCGACACCGCACCAGCCGTTTACCAGCGCTGCGTGAACAAAATCTTAAACAAACAAAACAACACAGATATGGACAACAGAGAATTGATTGAAAAAACCACGTCGGTTTTAGACAAAATCATGAACTTTTTTAAGAAAGTGGTAAACAAACACACCATTACCGACAAAGGCACCTTGCATCACAGCGGCGAGCTTTGCGAAGGAACAGAAGTTTACCAGGACGAAGACATGAGTACGCCCGCCATTACCGACACCTACACAACCCCCGAAGGGCAGCAACTAGCAGTTAAAGAAGGTAAAGTAGAAAAACTGGCCGGCACCGAAGCTGAAGAAACAGCCGACGACGAAGAAAGCCAGCCTGCCGAAAAACTAAAAATGCCCAAAAAACCTGCCGAGATACAAAACCGCCTTTTGCAGGTAAAAGCCCGCCTCCACGCACAGAATGCCTTGTTAAACGAGGCAAAGGCAGCACTGGAAGAAGCCGGCATCCGCCTTAAGCAAACACGGGAAGAAATAAAGAACGAGATAAAATCAGACTTCACGCCCGAAGGATCGAAACGTAGCGCCAAGGCTAAAACCGAAACCCAACCCTTTTTTGCTCCACAAAGCCCCCTGGCCCAAAACGCAGTAAGGAGGGCAGTGGCGAAGTAGAACGTTGAAATGTTGTAAGGTTGAAATGTTGTAACGTTAAGCTACAACATAACCGCAACCCTTTACAACACCTCAGCCAACATTCAAACCTTTCAACTTTAAAACATTACAACAAACAATAAGAAATGGCTCAATTCACATTTACAAACAACACCTATGCCGGCGAAGCGCTGGCAGGATTTATGGCAAGCACGCTGCTGGAGGCCGACTCGGTAAAGCGCGGGCTACTCACCGTTATCAACGACGTAAAGGCACGCAAAGTAATACTTGATGTAGACGACGATGTGGTACTGCAAGACCCAAGCGGCATATTTACCGATCAGGGCACCACCACCCTACAAACCGAAAGCTACCTGGACCCGGTGGTTTACGAATTTATGAAACAAGAACAATGGGATAAACTAATCCAATCATGGGAAGGCCAAAGCCTTAAACCCGGTTCGTTCCAGGATTATGAAGGCGTGGTAGACCTGAGCGATTTTATGGTGCAGCGCTACCTCACCAAAATTCAAATTGCTAACGAGCGTTTGTATTGGTTGGGTAAATCATCCACCAAAGAAGCCTCTTTCACCGCTGCGTTCCCGGGCTTATTGCCAAGCATCGCAGCAGCATCGGGCGTGTACAAAGTTGGCCTCGCAAAACCATCTACATCAATGGCTGCTACTGCTATCGACGCAAATGGCATTGTAAATGTGGCAGATACCGGCACCCTTGCCGACGGCGACGTAGTAACCATAACCGGTGTTACCGGCACTATCCGCGATACAACAAACAGCACCGGCGGTATTGCCATACAAAAACAATCGTACTTTATCCAGATTCAAAGTGCCACTACCTTTAAACTGGTACGCAATTACAACGAGGTAAACAGCCGTAAACCGGCAACGTTCATCAACGCGGCAACTGCGGCTACCGTAAACTACATCAACGTAAGCAACGTGTTGCAGGTATTGGGTAGCGTTTACGCTCAACTTGATCCCGCCGACCGCATCCAGGAAGATTTTAACCTGCAAATCCCTTTACACATCGGTTATGCCTACGCACAGGCACAAGCCAACAAAGCGCTTAACGTGATCAACGCTTTTACCGATATGAAAAAGATGGATTACCTGGGCCTGCCGCTACAGATTATGAACCATTGGCAGGCAAACACCATACTGGGTGCCCGGTCATCAAACCTGTTCCTGGGGGTAGATCTTCTGGGCGATGCTTCCGAACTATCAACCGTTTACATGAAGCCCTACACCAACGATAACGTAGTACGCATGAAAGCCCGCATGAAAGCGGCAGTAAACTTCAAATTCGCAAACGAACTGTTTTATCTGAGCGCTTAAGCAGCCCCACCCAAACCCTCCCCGGAAGGGAGGGCTTTAATAAACAATTCTTAAACATTCCTTTTTAAGTCTCCCCTACCGGGGGAGATTTAGAGGGGCTAACAACTAAACAATGTCAATCTACAATAAAATTAACGCCGGTTTCGGCCTTAGCGCAAGCGAGCCAATTACTTCGGGTATAGAGGATGTGGTGTATATCTTCAACCAGGATGATATCACCCTAACTTACGATTCTACAAATCCGCTCATCATCACTGGCCTTACCGCAGTAGGCAGCGCCAAAGTTTACAAATTTGAGGGCACCAACAACAGCTTCAATACCATGAGCAAGCTGGCTAAAACACAGGTCGGCCCGCGCTACACCGAAGAAATAGACTTCAATATTGCCGGCCTATCGGTAGATGTAAAAGCGCAACTAATGGCCATGGGCTACGGCCGTGTACGCGCGATTGCGGTAAACAACTACAAAGACAGCGATTCGGCCATCGAGCTGTTCGGCGCTGTAAATGGCCTCATCGTAACCGAAGCCGAACGCAACGCAGCCGACGAAACCCTGGATGGTGGCTATAAAATCAAACTCACCAACCCCGATAAGTTGAAAGAGCCTTACCCTCCGCGCGCAGTATCCATAGCGCCAACCAGCGGCTCGGCAACTTACGCAAGCATCCTTGCCGCTTTGGAAGCACTGGCGGCTTAGAAAATCATTAATCATTGGGTCATTGAGTCATTTATTAAGTTACCGGTATCTAAAGACTGCAAAGCAATGACCCAATGAAGCGAAGCAATGACTCAATGAAGCAAAACAATGACTCAATGACCCATCTATGAAAAAATACATTTTAAAACCGGGCAATCACCAGTTTGCACCAGGCTCGCCGGCAGTCCATAACAACGCTAACCTTACGGATGAAGAAGCCGAATGGTATCTGCAAAAATACCCGCATATAGCAGGCCTGTTTGTCGAAAGCCTTCAAGATGGAAAGTCTGAAAGTCCGAGAGAAGCAAAAAACCCAAAGCGTAGGGCTAAGCGAAAGCGAATTACGCTTGCAAGTCTATCAGTGTAAATCAAAAATCGGTGTAATCGCTTAAATCGGTGTAATCAAAAATAATATGAAAACCTACTTACCACAAATAGAAAGGCGCATCCAGGTAAGGCCCAACCAAACTTTCGGCATCCTCAATTACGATATGGATAACGCTTATCCGCAGCGCATGCTGGAGCTTGTGGCACAATCGCCCACCGCTAAAGATTGCTGGAACAAGCGGTCGAAATTCATCGCCGGCAACGGATTGGAAGAAGCCGCGCCTGGCAAAACAGCACTCAATGATAAAGGGCTGACGCTTTCTAAATTATTAAAAGCCATCGCTACAGATAAGGCCCTTTTCAGCGGCTTTGCCATCCATGTAAACTACAACGCCAACTTCAAAATCGCTTCGGTAAACTATGTGAAATTCGAAGACGTACGCATGGGCGATGGAGACAACGCCGATACTGCCGGCAAGTTTGCCATCTACAACGATTGGGGCCGCAAAACCTGGAAGAACATCATGCGCAGCAAGATTACCTTCCTGGATAAGTACGACCCAAACGAAGAGGCAATAAAACTCCAGGTAAAAGCAGCCGGCGGATGGGATAAATATAAGGGCCAACTCTACTATTTCAACCCAGAGGTAGACGATTACCCTTTGATAGAGGCCGATAGTGTTTGGGAGGATTTCGAGACCGAAGCCGGTATCAAAATTTTTAACAACCGCGAAGTAACCACCGGTTTTTTGCCCTCAACCATGCTGTTCATGCAATCGCGCCGCGAGGAGGCTGATAATAGTGTAGATAATGGCAGCAGCAAAAACACGCCATCGCAGTTGGAGAAGGATTTAGGCACCTTCCAGGGCGCGAAGAGTGCGCAAAAAATTATCGTGATTGAATACGAAGACGAGAGCGCCAAACCCGAGTTTCAGCCTTACGTTATACAGAACAACGATAAGCTTTTCGAAAGTACCGAACGCTCGGTAGAAGCCAGGATCATCAAAGGCTTTTCGGTACCTAAAGAGCTCATCAATCCGGAGAAATCATCGGGCTTAAGCAATGGCAGCGAAAAGAAACAGGCTATCAGCGAATTTAATGATAACACCGCCGCCGACAGGCAGGAACTAAGCGAAACCCTGGAAGAGGTGTTTAGCCACTATTACCTGGCAATCAATCCGTCGAACAACTGGCGCATAGTGCCTGTACCCGCAAATGTATCTGACGACAATATCGGCCTGAAAGCAGGTGCGGCTGTAAATCAACTGCTGCAATCTGCAATCCCTCCCGAAAACAAAATAGCGGCATTAGTTTATGCCTACGGCTTTAAACAAGCCGAAGCAGAAGCCATGTGTGGGTAGCGTTATACTTGTCGCGTCACGAGTTGACTCACCCCGACGGCACTATCGTGCGTCGCCCCCCTCTACTTCGTAAAGAGGGTTAAAAAAGCCAGGTAATTCCTTCTCTGCAACACAATAAAAAGAAAAATTGGGGCTACTTGCCCTTCTCTCCCTCTTTTCGCTTGCGAAGAAAGGGTCGGCCAGCGATAGCTTGGCCGGGGTGAGTCAATATGCTCGCGGCAAGAAACGAATTAAAGACCGAACAGCCCCCTGAAGGGGGAAATATTAATTACAATCTTAAATAACATGAATTACAATTCAATTACACCTCTGCCGGCTGGCGGAGATCGGGGGGCTTCGCCATGCTAAACCTCATTATCCCCGCCACCCTGCAGCGATACGAAGACATTGCTGCCAACGTAAAACCCGAGCGGATGAAAACCTTCATCCAAAAAGCGCAGGAACTCGACCTGAAACCCTTTTTAGGCTATGCATTGTATTACGACCTGGTAAAGCACCTCGATGCAGAGGGTACGCTTAAAGACGATGCCCCTCAACACTATAAGGACCTGTTAAATGGCAGCGAATACCTGGATGAGCAAGGTTATATTGTATTACACCAGGGCTTGCAACCCGTACTGGCCTATTTCGCTTTCGCAAGGTTTATAGAGGCAGATGCCGTGCACTATTCGGCCACGGGCCCGGTCATCAAAAAACACGAAAACGCCAATACCCTACCCTCCAAAGATTTGGCAAAACTGGTGCAACAACAACGGAGTACGGCCAACGCTTATGCCAATGAGGCCGAACGGTTTTTAATAGACCATCGGGAAGATTTCCCGGCATGGCATTACAATCAAAAAAACAAAAGCGCAAGGCAGCCCGGTCCGCGCATCCGGGGGGTAGACAGGTCGGATTTTAATTACCCGACTGATAATTACAGCGCACATCAATTCACCAACGAATTCTTAAATTATGGCAACGGATAAAAAAATAAGCGAACTACCTGTACTCACCAGCATTGGCGCAAACGATATCTCTATTTTAGTAAATAATGGTGTCGATTATCAATTCTCTATAAGCACATTACTGCAATATCTTGCCGCCAACTTTTCGTCCGGCGCATCCATAACCTTCGGCACGGCGTTGCCGCAAAACAACGCCGGTAAAAATGGCGACGTGTTCCTGAAAACCAACACCGCACAATTTGCCCAAAAAATATCAGGCACGTGGTCAATCGTTTACACGCTGCCCGAAACAAATGGAGCAGACGGCACTATCTTATACGGCGCAGGTCTGCCAGCGTCAAACACAGGCAAAAACAACGACACATATATTAACACCCTTACAGGTATTTTCTATTTAAAAAGCGAAGGAAGCTGGTCGCAGGTATTTTCTATGCAAACCGGCCCGCAAGGCCCGCGCGGCGAAAAGGGCGACACCGGCGATACCGGCCCGGCCGGGAGAAGCGTGCTCAATGGCACGGCAAACCCCTCCAACTCAACCGATGGCGCGGATGGTGATTTTTATATCAATACCAATGCCTTAACCATTTTTGGCCCAAAAACCAGTGGTACCTGGGGCGACGGGGTATCTATAGTTGGTGAGCAGGGAGAAAAAGGCGATGATGGTGCAACAGGGCCGCAAGGTGCGCAGGGGCCGCAAGGAACTACGGGCGCAACCGGTGCCACAGGCCCAACAGGATCTACCGGCCCCACCGGAGCAACCGGCGCTACAGGCGCACAAGGGCCAGGCGTACCAACCGGTGGCACAAGCGGGCAAATTTTAGCCAAAAATTCAAACACCAACAACGATACTCATTGGATAACGCCGGCAACGGGGATAACGGATCGGGGCAGCAGCAGTACCAGTACGAATGATAGCATTGCAAGCTACCCCAATGGGCTAACTTGCGAATGGGTTAACAGTGATTTCCCGATAGTTGGAATTTTGATAACCCATAAAACATCGGCCAATAGTGGTGTTGCTACCCAAATGTTAACAAATTACTATGGGGATCCCGTTATCTACCTTAGAGTCGGTTGGCCTTCCACTGGTTTTGGTGCCTGGCAACAAATCTCCGTTGGCTCGCCACTTTCCACTGTCTTAACAGGTTATACATCGGGCCCGGGCACGATTACAAATGCAGATACCATATTGCAGGCCATCCAGAAGCTAAACGGCAATATGGCCAGTTTATCCAATCCATTTCACGACAGAGGCGATCGTACCAATATGCCTGCTGATGACTTTAATAATTATTTATTAGGCATCACAATGGAGTATGTGCAACATACGGACTTCCCTACGAATGGCGTTCTGATAACCCACAAAACAAATGCAATTGGGGGGCTTGGAACTCAACAACTGGTAAACTTTTCGACAAGTGCTAGTTACGTACGAGGTGGATTCTATCTCGGATGGGGAACTTTTAAGCAAATCTCTCTGACCTGAGAATAATAAACTCTGATATTTCTATTAGCAAATAAATTATTCTTGCCTCTTTTTGAATGTGTTTTTCTTGATATTTGATGAATGAAAAACAGATTTTTGATTTCTATTTTACTTAACGTAATAACAATCCCTCTGGCGATAATATATATCTACAGGAAAATTGACTTTTACAATTCTCAGCATGAAGAAGTAAAATCCGAGCTAACGCAAAATATTTTTCACAGTATAAGAACGACCGAATTTACTGAATTACAAGTGGATAGCAACTCAATTGTCTTCTTGGGTGATAGTCACACTCAAAATTTCGAATTGGCGGAGGCATTAAAAAATCCGAACGTAAAAAATCGTGGCATAATATTTACTGGAACAAAAGCGGTAATAGCTGTCATAAATGAATTATGTCAGTATAGACCAAAGAAAGTATTTATTCAAATTGGCATTAATGATTTACTTAGCGGCGCTTCAGTTCTTGACGTTACCAACGATATTTCGTTCATGATTAAAACCATTAAATCAAATTCTCCTAAGACAAAAATTTATGTACAAAGCCTATTTCCTACCAATTGGAACATTTATAACGGAAAAATCTCGGTATTAGGTAAGGTAGTACAAGTAAATGAACAATTAAAAGCGATTTGCAGGTACGATGATATTATTTATGTCGATGTCTATCACCTTTTAGTTAGAGGTAAGGGATTAAACCCAGCTTATGATAGCGGAGACAGCTTACACCTTAATGGCAACGGCTATATGATTTGGCGAGATGTTTTGGCTGCCTTGGTAAATGACACGCCTTGACAAAAGTAAATGAGACTTGTTAACCAACTAAATATTTCAACACCGGCAATTTGCTCATCACATAAATCAGCATCCACGATATCACGAAGCATAACAAGGCAATAACTGGAATGCTGAGCCAGGGATTAAAAATAGCGTAGGTAATGTTATTTACCGCCAAAACGTTCAGGATTAAGGCGTGAATGAAATAAATGCCAAGGGTGTATTTACTGACATTTTCAAATATTATGGTGATTCGGAAACTTAATCGGACCACAATGTTTTTCGCAATAAAAAACGCACTAGCGGAGAGGATCAAAGCACATAAGCCGAGAGGTTCATAAAATACCGTGCTTAACTCTTTTGTGGTTACCATAAGATAATAAGTGCCGAGGGTGATAACCATCGTAAAGCAGATAAATAAAAATGTTGCAAAGGCTATTAATCCATGAGCTTTGAATTGTTTATTAGCAAGGTAATAGCCTAAAACCAAATAGCCAATATAGCCGCTAAAATATCTCAATTCAATCGTTCCGTTCAACCGGTTAAAATAAGGTTCGCTTAAAATTATAGTTATCAACCAAATCGCTAAAAAATAAAGCAGTTCTTTCTCCGATGCATTTCGAACAAATTTGCTGATAATAGGAATTATTAGGTATAAGCCTATGAGCATGTACACATACCAAAGGTGGTAGAAGGTGCCACTTTTCAGCCGGCGCAGAATTTGCTCGATATTGCCCCGGATATCAGAATTAAAATAAGTAGCTCCCTCATGCCATTGATATATTATATACACCAAGCTCCAGAACAAGAACGCGGGAACCAGCCGACTCATTCTTTTCTTCAGGAAATCGGTTGACTCATACTCCCGACCAAGTAATAGAGCGCCAGTTATCATCAAAAATACGGGCACTGCAAATCTAGTTATAGCATTATAGGTATATCCGGCCATACAATCACTCAATGATAACCTATTATACTGGGACAGCAGAGGTACGCCAGTATGCAAAACAATTACTGCAAACGTAGCCAACACCCGAAGGTTAGTTATCCAAGCTATGGCCTGGTTTTTTGCCTTAGGGATAGTCTCAATGAACTTCATATTGCGGATTTAGATATTAACTTAAATTGCAGATCACTTAAGAAAGGTTTTAATACCGAGTCCGAATCTGCGATTGTTTCTTCTGTCAAAACGCCCATCACGTGCTAAATAGCAGGCGAGTTTTTAAGCGAACGGCAAACTCTTTGTTCTGGTGACCTTCTAGTCACAATAATCAGCATTTAATAAAATCCCCGACATGAGGCATTAAATTAATGCAACTGGCAAAGTGCATAAAAGCCGATAAATCATATATATTTTTCAAACAAATTAATTCTGCCTTGTTAGGCTTTTGTTTAAATTCAATTGAAAATATTTTTCGTACCACTTTGGATAAACAACTTTTAAAAAAGCCCGGCTTCGTCCCAAATAACTCTGGATAAAACGCAGAAATTATATTAATTACACAAAAATTGAATTGCGATGGAAGCCATGTTACTAAATCCTCCTTTACCAATTCATACGATAGCGCGGGATTTTCAAAATTCCCTCCTCCGCTCGAATCTTCGTAATTATAGTAGATTCTCTCAAACAATTCTTTATGATGTAGTGGAGAGCATACGAATATTCCGCCTTGCATTACATGCTGTAGTCCGTGTCCAGGAATTCCTCTGTTAAGGTAATAACTCTCAGGTGTCCTATTATCCAAATATGCTACACCACTTCTAGTCCAGTCGTTATATAGCCGGCTTAGTGAGATATCGAAAATCTCTTTGGTTGGTATAGCATACTGATCAACGCCTCCTACGGTTTCAATAGGTACTTTTTTAATTATATCAAAAGCTACATTAGGATTGATAATTACATCACTATCAATCCAAATTATCTGTTGATAATTAGTTGCCCACTTTTGAGAAAGTATCAATAATTTTTGCCAGGAAATCGACCTTGCTCTGGCCCTATCAGATGAGTCAAAAGCCTCTGTAATAACTATTAAGTCATACCCACATTTATCGCAATACTCTTGCCAATTGGACCTGCAATGTTTCTCAAATAAAGATTTGTGCTTTTCACCTACGGCAAGTGTTACAATTGCGTTTTTCATTATCCTGCTTAGAATACCAAAGATTGTAATTTTTCTATTATTACCAACACTTAAAAACCCAAGTCCACCAAATTTATAAGCCTTCTTCCCCATGCAAAAACCCCTCACCCCCCTGCAGCGCATCCTCAGCGATACGCCCACTTTTTTTAAACGTGCGCAACTTTTTGGCATCGGATTAACCGGGCTGGGCACTTCGCTTACTCAAGTACACGGCATTCCCCATAACTTGTGTACAATCCTGATATCCGTTGGCTCTACCATTGCCATCGCGGCACAATTTGCTGTGAAGCAATCTGAACCTTTAACCCCGCCGACTCATGATGAAACTAAATAACCAGGGTGTTGCCCTTATCAAAACCTTTGAAGGACTGCGATTAAACGCCTACCGCGATGTTGCAGGCGTATGGACCATTGGTTACGGCTCAACCAGGTATCATGATGGCAAAACCATAAAACCGGGCGATAAACTTCCCGGCGAAGCAGAAGCATCTGCATTGTTGGCAAATACCCTAAGAACTTACACCGATGCTGTTAACCAATTAGTGAAAATCGCTCTAAACCAAAACCAATTCAACGCCCTGGTATCTTTCGCTTATAATGAAGGTACCGGCGCGCTGGAGCGGTCTACCTTACTGAAAAAGCTTAACCAGCTAAATTACGCCGGTGCGGCCGACCAGTTTTTGCTTTGGGATAAAATAACGGACCAGACTACCGGTAAAAAAGTGAGGTATAAACCGCTCACCAATCGCCGAAAACAAGAACGAGAACTCTTTTTAAAACTATAATTATGACAACTTTCGAACACCGCGAACTAAAAGGCATTACAATTAAAAACATCGTGGTAACTATCGTTAGCACCGCCAGTATAGTTGTATCCGTGATGACTACCTACTTTGAGCTTAAGGGAGATATCCGAGATGTCCGGACAACACAGGAAGCCCAAAATCGTGTAAATGAGATTCGTTTAAAGGTACTCGAAGGGCAAGTTGCCCTCTTACAGCACGAGGTGGACGATATTAAATCAAAAAAGTATTAGTCGCCTTTACGTAATCATAGCGATTGATTTAAAATCCATCGCTAGGGTTACGCCGCAAAAATATGCTCTCAAAATACAAGGTGAAGAATACCGCAGCGCTGGTGAAAATAGCTCTGAGCAATAAACTTATCTGAACCGGACCGCTGATTTTATTGATTAAATGATAGCGTTGATTCCATGAACATGGGCACTCTCCAACTTAAATGATGGAAAGCCAAATATCTGCGAAACCAACGTAATCAATTAAATCAACGGTTCCGGTTCAGACAATCACAAACGTTTCTGCAATCGCCTTCTGCAATACATCATCCACTTTACACTCACCTGCATATTCCGGCAATTTGGCAAGCGCATCTTGTACCTGGCCAATAATACTGCTTGCTTTCTTAATGTTCATCTGCTTGGCCACCTCCAGCAAGTCCTCGCGGGTAAAGCCTTGCCTTTTGCCGTTCAGACTTAAGGATTGCTGGCTTACCCATGGGCTGCCCGGGCGATAGGCATGGCAAACATCATAGGCTGGGGCAAGTTTCCAAATGCCATCCCTACCCATCATAAAAGCAAAATTTTTGGTATGGTCGTCGCAATTGCGGGCCAGCACATTGAATACCATACGGCGGTACATTTGCTCGGCTTGCGGGTAATCCAGCCGCAGCATACGCATGGTTTGAAAAAGCTGCTCATAGCTATACAGGCCCACATTATTAAAATCGAAATGCTGTATTGCGCAAAAAGTTTGCACGTGCAGTTTGCCTTGTCCGTCTACCCTGTCGAAGCGTTTAGTCATAAAATGCGCCCGACCATGCTCTTCCAGCAGGCGGCACTCGGCCATTTCAATCCCGCAGGCCACAGCCATCAGGTGGTAAGCCATTTCTACCCTTCCGTAATCGCGCGAACTGCCAAACTGCGCATCGTGCACGCCATCGAATTTTATCAGCCATTGGCTAAACCCGGCAGGGGCATCGGCTTGCCCGCTACGCACCTCCCCCGTTTTTGCATTATAAGCAATTACGGCCTTGGCGCGGGCCCCACCCGCTGATGTACCTATCTTCAAAATATCCAGCAGCCCTTTTTCCTCATCGGCAGATAAATCGGCATGGAAGTTTTGCCTGCCCGATAGTATTTCTTCTGCCGCCTCTACTAAGCGGGCAATCTCCAGTTTGGTGGATGTGTCTTTTCCCTTCGGCATTACAGGTTCAAACTCCAGGGCACCCATGCCGCGTTGCCCAATAAAGCAAAGCATTTCTACCGGGTTCATGCTATCCGCCGGCCGCCCTGCCCTTGCCAGCCAGGCATTTATCAGGGTATTACCGTACTTATCGGGCAGCACATCGGCCAGCAGGCCAGGCAGGCCTTTAAATGTTTGGCTATCCCGCAATTCGGGGAAAGAAAATATATTACCGGCAGCACGGCTTAAGGGCATCTTAAACGGTGCAACATCCAGCTCCTTTTTGAGGAAAGATGGCTCAAACTCAAAATCGGCAATACCTTTATCGGCATGCCAGGCTATGGCGCCCACGCGCTCGCCCCAAAGGGTGATGAATGCGTTGTTTATCATTACCAGTTTATTGTTGGGGTATCGTTATCCCCATCCTTGTTACGCGCCCGTCGTCTTTTTTGCTGATCCAGCTTAGCCAGCAAAAGCGGACTAACCTTTTCCTCTACCAAAAAATTGCTCAATACCGGTAACTGCTCTAATACGCGCAACACTTGTAATAACGAAAGCAGCGTGCCACCAGCACCCTTTTCTAACAGGCTTACGGTAGAACGGCTTACCCCGGCAGCTTCGGCTACCTGCTTTTGGGTTTTATTTTGTTTTAAGCGGGACATTTGCAAAAATTGCCCAATGGTTTCCAAAAGTGATTTATCACTTGTAGAATACCAGTTAATGTATGAATTTTCATTCATTAAGTACAAAAATACGCCTTAATGCAGCATTTTTCATACAAATGTACACATTTTTTATCAAACAAATAAATTATAAGTAATGTATGAATTTTGCTGCATTACATGTATAAAATAGCATTAATGCAGCAAAATTCATGCACTAACTAATTCTAATTAAATTAGTTAATAAGTCTCGCCTATCTTAAATTTGCATGCCTAAAAACCAACAATGATGCAGCACGCAGAACTCGACAATCAGGAATTTATCCGCCAAATAGAAACCGTCACTATCAATCCCGAATGGTTTACGCACGAGGCGCATATCCGCATGGCATGGCTTTATTTAAACGATTTTGATAACGATACCGCGCTGCAGCATATTTGCGCGGCCATTAAAGGCATCGATGCCAAATACGCAGGCGGCACCAAGTATCATCATACCATAACTGTGGTGTTCGCCCGCAGCATTGCTATATTGATGCAGCAGGAGCCAACCAAAACCTGGCAGGAGTTTGTAGCGGCCAATGCTGGCTTAGGCATCTCTAAAAAGTTTTTGGCGGCGTATTATTCGGATGAAGTCCTCTACTCCGATGAGGCGAAAAGTCAGTTTGTGGCACCCGATAAAAAGCCACTTCCTCATACTTCAAAACCAACTGATCTCTAACCTTCGACCTCCAATCTCTCCCCCAATTAATCGACACATATCCCCCGTTTAGCCGATTGCTGCCCAAGCGGGGCAAACCGATGTGCATCTTTGTAAATCATTTAACATTATTCCTTAATTTCGGGAATTGGCTTATTGGCAAAACAGGGATACACCAAACTTAGATGCTGCGTTTTAAATTAAACAACATACTTATACACGTTACCGGCTGGCTGCTGTTCCTGGTGTTCCCGGTGTTGTTTTTAAGCACGGGCAGCAAAGAAAGCGGGGCCTGGATATTGCTCTCCTCGCCATTTTACTGGCTTTTTTGCCTCACGTACCTCACCCTTTTCTACTTCAATCTCTGGCACCTCATCCCCCGTTACTTCCTGAAAAAAAACTACTGGATGTACGGCGCAGGCGTTGCAATGCTCTTTGGCTGCGTGTTTTTTTTGCAGCCATTCGATAAACTATTGGTGCATAACCCACGTTTTCAGGAACAAATGGAAGCTGCCGCCCGCCAGCAAGCTACCGACTCGCTAAAGGCGGCCACAACGCGCAGCAATGATAGCCTGATGCGCGGCCCGGGCAACAAATCGCTGCCCTTTGGCCCGCTGCCACACCAGGATCTGCGTATGCAGGCGCCACAGGCAAAACCCAAACCAGCGGCAACCATATGGCAGCACTCCAGTTCTACAGATATCGTGAGCCTTTTCCTTTTCGGCATTATCATCGCCCTTGGGCTATCTATGCGTACAGTGGAGCAATGGCAAACAACCGAGCAAAAGGTAATAAAAGCCGAGGCTGAAAAGGTAAACGCCGAGCTCTCCTTCCTTAAAGCCCAGATAAACCCCCATTTTTTATTCAACACGCTCAACAACATCTATACCTTATCGATGATGAACAGCCCGCATACTTCAGAAAGCATCATGAAGCTCTCTAACATTATGCGCTACGTAACCGATGACGTAACACAGGATTTTGTGCCCCTGCCGCAGGACCTCGATTGCATCAGGAATTATGTAGACCTGCAAAGGCTTAGGCTGGGCCGAAAAACCAACGTAGATTTCAATGTCGAGGGCGAGGTACGCAACCAAAGAATCGCGCCGTTGATTATGATGTCGTTCGTGGAGAACACTTTTAAATACGGCGTAAGCAAGCAAACCGAAAGCACCATTCAGGTGAAAATTACTGTAGACGGCAACACCATTACTTTCGAATGTGAAAACACCGTTTTTGAGCGCACCTCGGTATTGCCCGAGCGTACAGGCATAGGCATTGCCAATACCAAACAAAGGCTATCGCACTTGTACCCCGAAAAACATATCCTGGATATACAGGAAAACGATGGCACTTTTAAGGTGAAACTGATATTAATGAGTTAAGATTATAGCATGACGAAGTTAAAATGCGTTGCCATAGATGATGAGCCGCTGGCGCTCAGTTTGGTAGAAGAGTACATCTCCCGTTTCCCCTACCTGCAGCTGGCGCGCTCGTTCGAAGATGCCATCAGCGGAGCCGAATACCTTAAGAACAATCCTGTTGACCTGCTTTTCGTAGACATCAACATGCCCGACATTACCGGCATCGATTTGGTGCGCTCGCTGGCCAGCAAACCCATCATCATTTTCACTACCGCTTACAAAAACTTCGCTTTCGAGGGCTTTGAGCTGGAGGCATTGGATTACCTGCTGAAACCTATAGACATCAGCCGCTTTACAAAGGCAGTAGAAAAGGCATTGGAGTTTTACAACTATAAAAACAATACCAAGCCCGGGGCCACCGAAGAAAGCTTTTACGTGTACTCAGAATACCGCATGGTGAAGATAAACATAGCCGAGATTGCGTATCTGGAGAGCATGGAAGATTACGTAAAGATACACCTGAGCGGGCAACCCAAGCCTGTACTTACGCTGATGTCCTTAAAAAAAGCACTGGAAAAACTCCCCGAGGATAAATTCAAGCGCATCCACCGGAGCTATATCATCGCCACAAGCAAGGTAAAATCAATCCACAACCGTAAGCTGAAACTGGCCGACATAGAATTGCCCATCGGCGAGAGTTATGCCGAATCGGTACGCGGCTGGGCAAAAAACTTCTGACCCGTTCATCTACACATTAAACCCGTTTGCCGACACATTAGCGGGTTTCGGCCCGTTCCACACCATCTTTATACATAAAACTGATAAGGATGTATGGTTTAGGTATCCCCGAATTAATTTTGACGCTGGCAGCTGCCTTATTACTGATATTTAGTAATAAATTACCGGCCCTTATCCGCAATTTGGAGAGGCACTGAACCGCTGATTTTAATGATTTGAGGATTACGCTGATGCTTATTGATAAATCATAACCTAATTATCAGCGTCATCATTTAATCAAACGAATCAGCGGTTCAGACAAAAAACCAATTAACCAGTATATTTGATTATATTTTTTACGTGAAACTCAAAACCAATATAGCCACCAGCGATAACGGGTTTATTTTTAACCCCGCCACCGGCGATTCGTACACCAGCAACCCCATTGCCGCTGCTATACTGGCGATGATGAAAGCCGGCCAAACCGATGCCGACATCAAACTGCAGTTGCTGGACATTTACGACGTTGAGGCAAAAGCACTTGAACGCGACTGGGAAGATTGGATTCAACAGCTAAAAGATGCCAACCTTTTGGAGGCACGGTAACATGGCAGGCACTACAGATACCCCATTGGTAATTGGCGTTACCGGCTTAAACGCAATAGAAAACCCCGGTCCTGGGCTTTCAGTGATACGGGCATTACGAGAGGGCTTCCCCGATGTGCGCATTATAGGACTCGCATACGAATCGTTGGAACCCGGCATTTACCTGCATAACCTGGTTGATAAAACCTATCTCATACCCTACCCTTCGGCAGGCTCTGACGCATTATTGCAACGATTGCTACACATACAAGCCAAGGAAGGCATGGGCCTCATCATCCCAAATTTTGATGCAGAGCTTCATAATTCCATCAAGATAAGTGCTGAATTGCAAAAGGCAGGCATCCGCACCGTACTGCCTACGCATAAACAGTTAGCAGCATGCAGTAAGCCCAACCTCGCTGCCTTTGGCAAACAACATGGTTTCAGCGTGCCGAAAACGGCCAGCATCACCGCTGTAGATGAATTACAAGTTACTGCCGACGAGTTAAGCTACCCGCTGGTGGTAAAAGGGAAATTTTACGAGGCGGAGGTTGTCCACACGGCCCACCAGGCACAGCAAGCTTTTTACCGCCTCAGCGCCAAATGGGGCACGCCTATTATCGTGCAGCAGTTCGTAAAGGGTACCGAAATTAACGTAGCCGGCCTTGGTGATGGCAAGGGTAATGCCTTAAGTATCGTCCCCATGCGCAAATTGTACATTACCGATAAGGGCAAGGCCTGGGCGGGAATTACAATAGCCGACGATAAGTTGCTCGCAATTGCGCAGCAATTTACCGCCGCAACCAAATGGCATGGCGGTTTCGAATTAGAATTGATGCAGGATAAAATGGGCGAATTATTCATTATGGAGATAAACCCGCGTTTCCCGGCATGGATATATTTAACGGCCGCCGCCGGGCAAAATCAGCCGGTAGCTTTAGCCAAAATGGCCATGGGCGAGCAAGTCGAACCGTTTACAGATTACCAGGTCGGCAAAATGTTCATCCGCTACGCGCTCGACCATATTGCCGACGTGAGCGAGTTCCAGCAATTTTCGGCCTTTGGTGAATTATGACCATGATTTAAGGATTAAAGGATTACTTGAGCAAAGCATCGAGGAAATCCCAAAATCAAGTACATCAAGGTTCAGAAAAAAGAGAAAGAACAAATGACGCAGAAACTAAAATACGAACGCCCCTTCATCAAAAAGATGAACACCGGGTTGATGAACAAATTCGGCACGCAGAACGAAGCTACTGCGGTTACCGATATCGACGGCGTTGCTATCAAAAGCCTCGTGGCCGGGTACGGTTCGCCCCTGTTCGTATTATCCGAAAAACAAATACGCCGCAACTACCGCGCGGCCCTGCGGGCATTCAACACCCGGTACCCAAAAGTGCAGTTTGCCTGGAGCTATAAAACCAATTACCTCAATGCAGTTTGCAATATCTTCCACCAGGAGGGCAGTTGGGCCGAGGTGGTATCGGGATTCGAATACCGTAAGGCATTAAATAACGGCGTAGCCGGCGAACATATCATCTTCAACGGTCCGCAGAAAACCAACGAAGACCTGCTGCTGGCCATCCAAAACAATTCCCTCATCCATATCGACCATTTCGACGAGCTTTACACGATCATCTCGCTATGCGAGGAATCGGGCAAAAAGCCGTGCGTAGCTATCCGCGTAAATATGGACACCGGCGTTTACCCCATTTGGGACAGGTTTGGCTTTAATTACGAAAACGGTGAGGCCTGGAGCGCTATCAGCAAAATAGTAGCTTCGGGCAAAATGCAGCTGGTGGGCCTGCATTGCCATATCGGCACCTTCATGCTATCCACGGCCGCCTATGGCATCGCCGCCGCCAAGATGAGCGAATTGGCCATCCGCTGTAAAACCGTGCTGAACAACCCAATCGAATACCTCGATTTAGGGGGCGGCTTCCCGTCTACCAATACCCTTAAGGGCGCTTATTTGCCGGGTGTGGACACGGTGCCATCGGTCGACAATTTTGCCGAAGCCATAACCACTACCCTGCTGGAAGCAGGTTTTAAGCACGAAGAATTGCCTTTATTGATACTGGAAAGCGGCCGTGTTTTGATAGATGACGCCGGCTACCTGCTGGGCAGCGTTATCGCCAATAAACGATTAAGCGATGGCCGCCGGTCGGTAATCGTAGATTTTGGCGTGAATACGCTGTTTACCTCCCTCTGGTACGACCATAAGATAAGCCCCGCGCAGGAGGCCTCGCAGCATACCGATAACGTAGTGCTTTACGGTCCGCTTTGCATGAATATAGATATGTTGCGCGAGAGCGTGAACCTGCCTGCGCTGGAACCCGGCGACCACCTGGTAGTGCATAAAGTAGGCGCTTATAACATGACGCAATGGATGCAGTTCATTACTATGCGCCCCGCCGTTGTGTTAATTGACGAGCAGCGGCAGCCGCACCTCATCCGCAAAGCCGAAACGCTGGAATATTTGGAGATGCCGGAGGTGCTGCCGGAGTATTTGCAGGGAGGTAAAAGTAGGGATAAATGAACGACTGTAGCGATGGGTTTGAATTTTTTAAAGCGCGGGGGATGTGCGATTCCCCTCTTGAGAGGGGTGGAGGGGTGTGTTTCTGCGCGATGCATGGCGCCATTGCATGGTGGCGAACACACCCCTCCCATCACACAGTCCACCGCGCCCCCTCTCAAGAGGGGAATATGAAGATAACATCCGCGTCGCGAGTCGACTCCCCCCCCGCCCCCTCTCTGCTGCGCAAAGAAGGGGAGAAGTTGGGGCTATTTTGCTTCTTTCCTCACCCTCTTTGCGAAGCAGAGAGGGTGAATCAAATATGCGAGCGACAAGAAACACTGAATAACACATAGAAACAAACTGTGAAGAAACAAACACTCTTATTTATACAGGCATTGCTTAACAGCTATTCCATTGTGTTTTTTTCGCAGGATAATCTGTTGGCGGTTTTATTGCTGGCGGTTTCTTTTTTCGACCCATTGGCGGGCTGCGCAGGCCTGTTTGCTGCCTGTTTCTCTTTGGGCCTGCTAAAATTATCCGGCCACCGGGCCGATACCATCCAATCGGGCCTTTACTCGTTCAATTCCATCTTATTAGGCATCGGTTTTGGCAGTTTCTTTCATTTCAATACGGCTTTTTGCTTATGGCTGGTGGTGGCTACCATCCTCACGGTAGTGCTTACCGTTAGCCTCACTACCATATTGGCAAAGCGCGGTCTGCCGGCTTTGTCGCTGCCCTTCGTCATCGTATTTTGGTTGGTACTGCTGGCTGCCAACGGTTACGCGCAATTGCATCTTTTACCCAAAGAGAGCTACCTGCTTAACGAACTTTCGGCGGCGGAGAACACCAATCATTACCAGCTATTTACCGCGTTGAATGCCATACCGCTGCCGTTTTATGTGAGGCTATTCTTTAGGGCGGTAAGTGCCATTTTGTTTCAGGATAGCGTTTTTGCCGGGCTGGTTATCAGCGTGGGGGTATTCATCCATTCGCGCATCAGTTTTAGCTTGCTGGTGCTTGGTTTTATATCGGCTTGCCTGCTTAATTCCGTGGCGCATATCTATCCGGATGGCTTGGGCCACTACCACCTCGGCGTTAATTTCATGATGGCCTCTATGGCGTTGAGCGGCTTTTTCACCGTGCCGTCGTTGCGCTCGTACCTGCTGGGCATCGCCATCATCCCCCTGGCTTATCTGCTTACCGGCGCGTTCACGGTACTGTTGGATGCCTGGCACCTGCCCATCCTTTCGCTGCCGTTCTGCATCATCGTCATCAGCATACTTTATTTCTTGAACCTGAGGCAGCAACCGGGAAAACTACAGCTGGTTGCCTATCAGAACTATTCGCCCGAGGCCAACCTTTACCAATACCTTAACGGACAAGAACGTTTGCACAACCTCAGCTACCTTAACCTCTCGCTACCATTTATGGGCAACTGGACGGTTTCGCAGGGCTACGAGGGCGGCATTACCCATAAAGCCGAATGGGGGCAGGCGCTGGATTTCGTGATTACCGATGACGACGGCCAAACTTTTAAACTACCCGGCGAAGCACTCCCAGATTTTTATTGTTACAACAAACCCGTTTTGGCCTGCGCCGATGGCCTGGTAGAAACCGTAATAAACCATATCGACGACAACCCCATTGGCGTGATAAACGTCCTCGAGAACTGGGGCAATACAATTGTTATGAAACATGCACCAGGCCTCTACAGCAAAGTATCGCACCTTAAACAAGGCTCAGCCAAGGTAAAGCCCGGCGATGTGGTGAAACGCGGCGATATACTGGCCCTTTGCGGCAACAGCGGCCGCTCGCCCGAGCCGCACCTGCATTTCCAGATGCAGGCAACGCCTTATGTGGGTTCTAAAACCATCGCCTATCCTTTTGCTTACTACCTGCAGGACGCAGATAGCGGCCCCGCATTCAATAGCTTCCAAACCCCTGCTGATGGCGATAGCCTGAGCAATATCGATACTTCATCTGCGCTGAGACAGGCTTTCGCCTTCCAACCGGGCTATGTGGCCAAAGTAGCATTGGGCAACCTAACCGAAACCTGGGAAGTGTTTACCGATACGCTGAATCAAACCTATATTTACGACCACCAAAGCGGCGATATTGCTTACTTCATCAGTAACGATACCGCCTTTTATTTTACCGCCTTTTACGGCGGCAGGGCCTCGTTGCTCTATCACTTCCAACTGGCTGCGTTTAAGGTTATCTTTTCTACCGATGCCGCGGTAAAGGCACAAGATGTTTTTCCTGTTAATATTGCAGGCAGCAAAGCCGGGCTATGGCTGCACGATTTGGTGTCGCCATTTTACCGTTTCATCAGGCGCAATTACCAGAGCAGGGCAAAGCAAACCTGCAACGATATAATCGTTACCTCCACCGGCACCAACAAAATACCGGGTGGCAAAAAACAATTTATGCAGGCAGAGATAAGGGTTAGCGGCAATCAGATTACCGGTTTTACTATCGATGTATCGGGCAAAAAAACGGAGGCAGTATGGAAAGCATAAAGTACTTACTTATTATCGTGCTGGCCATGACCTGCTGCATGGCTAAGGCCCAAACGGATAACTATCAAAAGGCCGACAGCACCAGCTATGCGCTTTATTTGGCGGGCAACTGGCCACAGCTCATCAGCTATGGCGAATCAGCTGTAAATAACCATACCGATTTCCCGCTGCTTAGGCTGCGTATCGCTTACGCGCGGTTCATTACCGGCAACTATGGGGCTGCATTGAACCAATATCAGCAGATATTGAAGCTCGATGCACACAACCAGGCGGCAAACTACTACGCCTACCTTTGCAACCTCTATCTCAACCGCGATGATATGTCCGCCTATCACCTGGCCGTTATAAACGATACTACCTTTAGCGCCAAACCATCGGCAGTTAAAGTGCTCAGCATCACCGCAGAGCATGGCTTCCGCTCCTCCAGCAACTATTTCAGGGGAAATGGCCATTACACCCGCATTGGCCTGGCCACGCAACTGGGTTACAAACTCAGCCTCGACCAATCTTTCATCCATTTCGGTCAGGGCATTACCTTCCTCAATCAAAACAGGCTGTTGAGTAACCCCGTAAAGCAATTTGAATACTACGGCAAGCTGAATTACGCTCTCAGCAACAAGCTGGCTATTTTTGGTGCGTACCACTACCTCAATACTAAATACAGCAACAGCGCTTTCAACAACAGCATAGGCATTGCCGGGGTAAGGTATTCGTCGGCCTACTCGGTACTACAGGCCGATGCCAGCACGGGCACCATAGGCGCCACCAATGTACAGCAATACAACGCGCAGGTAAGCTTTTATCCTGCCGGGAACCTCAATTTCTACACTATTTCGCGGGCCAGCCTGCTACAGCAGGGTACCGGTAATTTCGCTTTCAGCCAAACACTCGGCGCTAAAATATTCAACCATTTTTGGCTGGAGGGGAACGCCACCCTGGGTACTTTGGATAATTATTTAGATACCGATGGTTTGTATGTTTATAATGCCATAGATATTATTAAATTTAAAACGGGCGGTACGGGATATTATCAATTGAGCAATCATATACTTTTATACGTGAATTATACGTTTGAGCAAAAAAACGATTATTACCGCAACAATAATTATAACCTACATTCGGTAACCGGGGGCCTTACATGGAAGTTTTGAAAAAGTTACTTTGCGTAATTATTTGCCTGCTGGCGATGGCAGAAGCCAGGGCACAATCTGAGGCCGCTTTGCAGCGCGCCTACAAAAGCAGCTATGCCGAAGAAGCCAAAAAAGATTATGCCGAAGCCATAAACGATATCAAACCCTTTTACAGCGATGGCGATTACGAAAGCAACCTGCGCCTGGGCTGGCTGTATTTCCTCAGCAAAAACTACAGCGCATCTGAAAATTATTACGCCAAAGCTGTACGCATTAAACCCAATTCCATCGAGGCGAAATTCGGGTATATCAAACCGCTCTCCTTATTAGCCAGTTGGGATAAAGTACTTGCCCAGTACGCCGCCATTTTAAAAATAGACCCCCAAAACACGCAAGCCAATTACTGGGCAGGCATTATATTTTATAACCGCAAACAGTACGATGCCGCCAGCAAATATTTTTTGAAAGTGGTAAGCCTTTATCCTTTTGATTACGATGGCAATCAGATGCTGGGCTGGGCCTACCTGATGGCAGGCAACAAAGCCGCAGCACGCACCTACTTTGAGCAGGCGCTTATTATTAAGCCCGATGATACCTCCTGTATGGACGGGTTAATCAAGGCGAGGAATTAGCATCCGGCAAAGCGTTTGGAGCGCTGCGATGCCGCCATCATTTAATTTACCAACGTAATCATAACCAGCCGGCCGCCTTCTTCGTTGGATAACAGCAACTGCTTGCCGTTCGTAATGTCTACCATCGTACCTATCGGGATGGGTTTGTTGTTGGTAATATCTTTCATTGAGTCCAGCTTTTGGTTCACCAGCACCCAGCGACCCTGGTGGTAGCTAAAATACCCTACCGGCACTTTCTCTTCGGCGGTAAGCCTGCCGCTGCGTATCACGTTACGGTTGGCATGCCACTGGAACAGGTATTGGTCCTTATACACCATCAGCCGGTGGTTTTCGGGCTTCCAAACGTTAGGCTTAAACTGGTAATAAAAATCGAGCACCGGCAAAGTGCCTTTATGCGGCGTGCCGCAAAACGGGCATACCGGTTTGTAGGTATTATCAAAAACATACCACTTTTGGGGACAGGCCATATTCAGGCAAGGCTGCACCAAATCGGTGGTCTTGAGCAATGCGTTTTCCCAGGCATCGGCAGTTGGGCGGTGCGTGGGGTGGTGCAGGCCATCTATAAACGCTTTCTCGAACAATACCGAAAGGTATGGCCCGGTTATTTTGTAAGGCATTTTCTGCACGTCGGCCCAGGGCAGCTCCTTGGGGTTGCCATTCTTGAGGTTAGGCCGATTCGTTGCATCGGTTGGGTGCTCGATAAACATAGCTTTCTCACCCATGGATAGCAAATCGTCTTTTTCGGTTTCCAGCGCGTGCACTTTACCGCCCTTTAGGGGATGCCGGTACAGCAGGTACATATAAATCATTACGCTGAGGGCATGCAGATCGGTCAATCGGTTCGGCAATTTCCTATCGGGGTCCTTTATATCCAAATGCTTGGTGGCCAACACTTCCGGGGCGATAAAATCTGCTGTACCTATTACGTCTGGCGGGAAAAGCCCAGGCACGACAAGCCCATCAATGTCTATAATAGCTGCCGATTTGCTGACCGGATCTACCAGCACGTTCTTGTACGAAAGATCTGAGTGCGCCAGCCCGGCCGAATGCAGCCTTTTTACCCCGCGGGCAATGTTGATGCATATCTGGAAATAGCTTAGCCAGTTGCCTAATTCAGAATTATCCAGCCGCAGCGAAAAATCCTTATTGCGGAACTTCGGGGATACGAACCATTTACCCTCCTTTTCCTTACCTACTATCAAATCGCTGTTGGCGTAGCCTTTCTTAAAAAAGAAATTCTTGTTGTAGGTGGGGGCAATCAAACCTAATTTATTATCCAGTTCGATCATGTCGGTAGGCCAGCAATACAGCTCCTTATAATAAGCCCCGCCTTCCTGGTTGAAAAAATTATCGTAGTATTTGGTAACTATCTTGCGCAACCGTTCTTTCGAGTTAAAATCCTGCGGCGTACGGTAAAAAGCAACCACGTAGCTGCGATCCGGGCTAAAGTAAACGTCTTTTATCGCTCCTCGCATCGGCTCGTCTGTTTGCACGAACTCGTAGGTTTTGCCGGGGGTTATTACAGATTTTACGGTGATGATCTTGCTCATGCTGCCTAATAAATAATTACCAACGTCCTGTCGTCATGATTGCCGGGGCTCCAAAAATCCATCCACGAAGCCAACTGCGCCGATACATCAGCGTTGCCATCCTCAAAGCCCACCTTATCGCCCCCCGGGTTATTGCCCCGCAAATCGGCAATGAAAGCGTCCCAGCACTCCTGCCTCTCCAGGTTTGCTTCTACCACGAATTTGGGGTCGTAAATGCCATCGGTCATCATAAACAAGTATTCAAAATCCTCTACAAGCTTAAAACCGAACCGTGTGTAGAACTTGTCGCTGGCGAATACTTCGGGCATGGTCATGAACCGGGTGCCGCCGCCATACTCGCCAACGTCCAGCCAGTTCATCAACGTGGCCGATGAGCCGCCCTTGCCGATAAGGCCGATGGGGCAATCGCCCACGCCGAAGGTTAATATTGCGAAGCCGAAGTCGTATTTTTTGAACAAGGTAAAAATAAGCGTGGTATGCAGATCTTTAAGCGGTGCGTCGTTCGCAAGTGCCGCATCCTCCAACTTCTTATGGATGTGCCATGCGGCGGCACCGAGCTGCTCGCAGGAACGCTTGCTTAGCACCTGCTCTACCCCGGCATCGTTTTTGTTGTTGTTATACTCGGCAATCAGGGTATCTAATTCCGCAAATTCGGCCTTATCTACTGCCTCGCTAAAGTAATTTACGGCTTCGCTGCAGGCAATTAAAGAGCCGTACCTGGATAAGCGCGCGCTGCCGGCACCATCTGCAACCGCAACTAACGACCAACCACTCTCCCCGAAATATTTAAAAGCAAAATCATCATCCCTAAAGGAGCCTACGGTAGCGTGAGACCGCCCCCGCTTTGATGCGGCCACCAGGCGTTTGGCACCTAATACGGCAGCAATGTCCACATTATCTTCCTTCCAGTAAGGGTCGGCCCGATTGCTGTCGATATTCTTCCACAGCGACCGCGGATCCGGGTTGATAACCAGCGAAATCTTTTTATAGTTGGGGCTCGCGCTTTCATCCTGGCCCTGCAACTCAAATTTCAGCAAAATCTTAAAGTCGCCGCTTTTGGCAGGCAAGCCATGTATGGTGTTGGTGGCCTCATCGTACTCCAAACCTAAATCGTTGTGTTCTAAAGATAGGTGGGTTATATCTTTCCAGTTCAGCGCATTCAAATCCAGCACTGCACTGTATGGTTTATGCACCGTTGCGTTGGGGATAGAAAGGGCTTGCTCCTTAATATCATTTATCCGGTTCACCATGTTCCAATCTTTCATAAGCTTTCTTTGGATTTCGACTATTTGGGTTACCGCGTGCTTGCTGGCTTCCGCTTCGCTAAACCTGGCGAAATGATCCACGCGGTTAGCGTTTACCGCAATGTTATTGTTCTTGAATAATTTCCTCAGGTAATCGGCTGCGTCTGTCATATGATTTAGCCTTGTGCCCTCCCCATATCAAAATCTCCGTCTCCGGCGGTGTAAGATGCCTGCACGTTGCACCATGGGCAGGTATTGTATTCCTGCTCGCCTATGCAATGTATTTTGCCGCACATGCACATGGCAATGCCATAAGGGTCGCCGCAACTGGGGCAGTAAGGGTAGCCCTCCAGTTCGCTGCTGTTTATTTTGGCTACGTTTCCTTGCCCGTCTGATAATTCCTCGTAACTGCTGTCAACCTGGTAAGCGCCCACCAGTTTGTAACGCAAGGTAGCCAGGCCCAGGCCTTCCAGCCCGCTCTCGCGCAGGTTGCGCTTATATTTAATGAGGTAAGGCCGTTTGGTGTTGCTGCACTTTGCGGGCAACACGGCAAAATTGCTATCGGTATGGCGCGGGGCCGGTTGCTTTTTGGTCAGGTCTATAGTGCTCACTACATCGCCATCCACCCCGGCAAGCTCAAAGCCCGAGCCGTTGTTCTCTACGCTCTCGCTGGTTGTTTTGATAGAATCTGTTATCCATTTAAAAAACTGCTTGTAGGCCTTGCCGCTGGTGTTCTTAAACGATAGCACATTGTCGGTAAGCTGGGCAAGCAGGTTGTTGTCTGTTTCGTCGCCTATAGATATCGCGACCAGGTTGGCGGTTGCTTTCCAATTGGCCCTCCACTCGGCAATGGCTTTCGAGCTGTCTTCCGTGGGTACGCCGTCGGTAAATAAAAATACCAGCGGTTTCCAATCGCCTTTTTGCTCGAAGGTGGTTTTTACGATATTCTTCCGCAATTCGAACATCAACTGCCCCATCCCTTTGCTTAGGGAGGTACCGCTACCAATAGGGAATTTGGGCGGATAAAAACTTACTATTTCCTGCAAAGGCACTATGGTTTTGGCCTCGCCTGCAAATACGATGATAGATACCCAGGCCGTTTCCATGGCGTATGGATCGGCCTTAAGGGACTGTATAATTTCGCTCAGGCCTTCTTCTACCATTTGGATAGGCTCCCCAACCATCGATTCGGAAACATCGATCAAAAAAAATACGGGTAAACGTCTCATTGCTGTATGTTTTTGCTTATCTAAAATTTACCGAACTGATATAAACCGTGCCGGGCCCTGTAATCCGCATCATCGAAAGCCCCTCGCCGCCAAGCAGGTTGGTGCCCGAGAAATGCGGCGATAACTGGTTTTGCATCTCCGCGCCCATCGCTATGAAGCTTTTCTCGTCGGCATATATGGTTTCGCCTGCTTTAAGGTCGAGGGTTATGGGGCTGCCGATGGCATCCAAAAAAACCGTACAATAGCCTGTAAGCTTCTGCATCAGCGGCCCCGAGCCGCCTATGAACGATGTGATATTGAACTTGAAATCGATATCCACCTTGCCCGACGATGCAACATAGGCACCGGCCTTGCAAACGATGCCCTGAGGCATTGTTTTTAAATTGATTGGCAGCAGACCCACCTTGCCTGCCAGCGCCACTTTTTTGGGCACCGGCGCATGGTTGGCAAGCTCTACCATAAACAGGCTCTCGCCGGATAGGGTGCGCCTTATTACCCCGCCAACGCCGCTGCCCATCATGTTCAGCGTAGTGGTTATCCCTTCTTCGTAATAGATGATTGCGCCCCGCTCCAGAAAAAACTTCTCGCCTTTATCAAGCACTACATGCAGGCATTTAAGGTCGTGCCCTATCAATTTTACATCCATCGGCTTACACGATAAGGTGGATTTCTGACGGCGGCGGCGGCAGGCTCACCCCCTCGGCAGTACCCATGCTTTTATTTCCTTGCTCTATAGTATCAGATACCCATCTGAAGAATTGGGTAAGCGTGTTGCTATCGGCATTATCTAAATGCACCACGCTGGGCGTTAGTTCCTTCAATAGCACGTCGCTTGCCGATGGGCCCGCCGCACAGGCTACTATGGCCCCAAAGTTGAGCGATTGTATCTTGGGTATCATTTGGTGGTACAACTGCAGATCCGAAGGTTTGCCATCCGTAAACAGAAACAGCAGCGGCTTCCAATCGCCTTTGCGGTCGGCGGTGCCTTTGTGCACGCTGGCCTGCACTTTTTGGTAAAGCATCTCCAGGGCCTGGCCGGTATGGGTTGGCCCGCTACGGGGGCAAACTATCTCGGGCAGCTGAAAATTCACCAGCTCGGTAAGGGGTACTACCTCCTGCACGTCCCTATCGAAGGTGATGATGCTTATCCACAACGAATCTACCGCCTGCGGATCTGTGCGCAAGCTGCTTATCATACCGCTCAAGGCGTTGTTCAGGGCCTCTATCGGCTCGCCGAACATGGATCCGGAGGTATCCAATAAAAAAAATACGGGTAATCTTCTCATGGCATCAAATTAACCCGGCAATCAGCAGGTTTGTTTAAACTATAATGGTAAGTTCTGATGGTGGCGGGGGCAATTCGTTAAGCCCGGTTACTTCTTTGCCCGAGTCTTCTACTTTTACCGAGCTTACGCCTATAGAGGCGGTTACCCAGGTAAAAAACTTGCCTATGCTCTGGCTGTCGGCCGTATCCAGGCCCACCACATTATCGGTAATTTTTTTCAATATGCTGGTATCGGCAGCGGGGCCGGCAGCGCAGGCTATGGTAAACGCCACTTTGTGCTTTTTGAAGTTTGCCAGGCCGCTTTGCCAGTTATCTGTAGGGTTGCCATCCGTCATGATGAACACCAGGGGTTTCCAATCGCCCTTTTGCTCGGGCGTGGTTTTGGCTACCTCTTTATCTATGCAGTTGCTTACCAGATCTAAGGCGGCACCCAAAGCAGTGGTGCCGCTGGCTTTTATATCAACCATTTGGAAAGCCGCCAGATCGGTTAAAGGCACAACCTGCCTTGCCGTACTATCAAAGGTAATAACGCTGATGAAAGCAGTTTCTATAGCCTGCGGGTTTTGGCGAAGCGAGCCAATCATCACCTGGACGCCGTTTTTTACGGCCTCGATGGGTTCGCCGGTCATCGATCCGGAGGTATCAAGCAACAGGTACACGGGTAGTTTCCTCATGGTATCAATCTTTTTTAGGTATGGTTGTGCAGGTATTAAAGGTAGCGCTTAAGCAATTCAACAAAATTATCGGTACTGTGCGGTTCGCCTATGGCGCGGAATTTCCAGTACCCGTCTTTGCGATAAAGTTCGGCAAAGGTCATGGCGCACATGCCGTTATAGGTGGCATCGCCCGACAGGCTGTATTTGGCAATTTCGATGCCTTTGTTATCAACCGCTCTTATAAAAGCATTATCTACCATACCAAAGTGCTGGTTATTGGTCTTGCCCTGGTATATGGTTACCAAAAAAAGTATCCTATCGTATTTGGGGCTAAGATCGTTAAGCTTCACGATGATTTGCTCGTCGTCGCCATCGCCCGCTCCTGTGCGGTTATCGCCGGTGAGCCAAATATGCCCCGATGGGTGGCGCATGGAGTTGAAGAAGATAATATCGCCCTCGTAAAGGTTTATCTGGCGCCCGGCGTTGGTTGTTACCTTGCGGCCCATATCTGCCACCTTGCCGTTAGCATCCAGCAAAAAGGCAATCGCATCCAGGTCATACTCTTCCTGTTTATCGTTGCCGAATAACTTCCCGAAAAACCCGATTTCTTTTTGCCTTACGTCCCAGCCCAGGCCGATAGTTACGGTCGAAAGGTCGATGTCCCCACCTTTGTCGTTTTTCCGCAGATCTATCGTCTGCCCTTTTTGCAAATTTATAGCCATGTGTTTAGGTTTTTTATGGTTGCATGATAAGCCCTTTTGACCCGGGGCCAGAGGTTTATTTGATAATTTGGCCGTTGAAATACTTGCCCAGGAAATAGGCGAGGTCCTTTTTATACCCTATGCCCGATGCTTCGAATTTCCAACTGCCGGCGCGCTTGTATAACCTGCCGAATTCTACCCCGGTTTCTATAGAAAAATCTTCGCCCAGTTCGTATTTGGCAATTTCGGTACCATTGGCTTCATCTACTATTCGGATATACGAATCCCTCACCTGCCCGTAGTTCTGCCTGCGTTCGGTAGCTTCGTGTATAGTAACTACGAATAATATCTCGTTTATCCGGGCATCTACCTTAGCCAGATCTACCGAGATGCTTTCGTCGTCGCCGCCATCGCTGTTTCCGCCGGTAGGGTCGTCGCCCGAGTGGTGCAGGGCCCCGTCGGGCGAGTCGGCATTGCCGTAAAACACAAAAAACTCTTCGGCCGGTATCAGCCGTTTATCGTCTATCATAAAGGCAGAAGCATCCAAATCGAACGCGAAGCCTGTACCCTCGTTAGGGTTCCAGCCCAGGCCAACGCTTATTTTAGATAAGCCAATGTCAATTTTTTGCCCTTTTTGTAAATTGATCGCCATAGTAACAGGTATAATTATTTTTTTATTAAACAGAATGCTTTAATCGGGATAACCGGATATCAGAAGGGGGTCTATCGACTGTTTTTTAAACGATTATGATTAAAGTTTAGATTTCTAAGGTAATGGATTTTCCCAAAAAAAATTAAATAAATAAAATATTTTTAACCGGGGATACGATAGGATATAACAACGCAAATAGCCTGCCTGAAGTATTGCCGGCGGGATGATCGGCAGCCACACACATACGGGGGAGACGACTTGCGCCTCAGACGCATGCCCCTCCCCCCTACCTAAAATTCCGCCCTTTATGGAAGGCCCGGGGATCCGCAGCCGGCGAGGTGGTTTCATCGGCGCGGGCGCGCGATGGCAGGGGCAGGTTATCCTGGTGGATATCCGTCAATGCCGTGAGCAGGGCCGTGAGGTTATAGCAACGGTGCACTACCAGGTGCGTCACGCCGTTAGCGATCTGCAATTTGCCCTCTACCATCAGCAAGCGCGACTGGATGATTTCCTTACGGTATTTATCGAACAGCATTTCCCACACCACCAGGTTGGCCGATCCTGTTTCGTCTTCCAGCGTCATAAACAAAACGCCTTTGGCGGTACCCGGCCTTTGCCTTACCGTAATAAGGCCGGCAATAGCCACCACATCCCCATCTTTACGCTTAGCAATATCGCATACTTTTATATTGCGTAGCGCGGCAAGCCTTGCCCTTACCAATGCAACGGGATGGTTTTTGAGCGATAAGCCGGTAGACGCGTAATCCTGCACCACGTGCTCGCCTTCAGTAACCTGGGGCAGCTGCACCTGCAGTTCGTGCAAGGTTTCTGATAGCTGCCCGTCGAACAAGCCGATGGGCCTATCGCCAAGGGCGCTTACTTCCCACAAAGCCCGGCGGCGATCTGCACCTAAAGAGCGGAAGGCATCGGCATCGGCCAGTTTCTCCAGCGCGGCCTCCGGTACGCCTGCGGCCCGCAACTCGTCTATATGCTTATAGCCATTCCGCCGCATGGCTACCAGCGCCTGCATATCGTCCTCCCGCAGGCCCTTGGCCTGCCTGAACCCCAGCCTCACGGTAAATCCCCCGCTCTCCTGCTGCCGTTCCAGCGTATTATCCCATTCAGAATAATTTACATCTACAGGCAATACAATTACCTTATGCTCCTGCGCATCGCGCACGATCTGGGCGGGTTGGTAAAAGCCCATAGGCTGGCTGTTTAGCAAGGCCGCGCAAAAAACATCGGGGTAATAATACTTCAGCCAAGATGATACATACACCAGCAAGGCAAAAGATGCAGCGTGGCTCTCGGGGAAACCATAACTACCAAAACCCTCCAACTGCCTGAATATCCTCCCTGCAAAATCCTCTTCATAACCTTTTGCCATCATCCCATCCACCAGTTTCTTACGGAAATCGCTCACCAATCCTTTTGCTTTAAAAGTGGCCATGCTACGGCGCAACTGGTCGGCCTCTGCAGGGGTAAAACCTGCAGCAACGATGGCAATCTCCATGGCCTGCTCCTGAAAAAGCGGCACACCAAGCGTTCGCCCCAAAATCTCCTTCAATTCTTTGGAGGGGTATTCTACCTTATCTATCCCATCGCGGCGGCGAAGATAAGGGTGCACCATGTCGCCTTGTATGGGGCCGGGCCTAACAATGGCTACTTCAATCACCAGATCATAAAAGCACCGAGGCTTTAAGCGCGGCAGCATCGACATCTGCGCGCGGCTCTCAATCTGGAAAACCCCAATGGTATCGGCGCGGCAAATCATATCATAAACCAGGTCATCATCCTGCGGGATGTTGGCCAGCGTCAGTTTTTTTCCGTAATGCTTCAGCACCAGGTCGAAAGCCTTGCGTATCATGGTGAGCATGCCCAGGCCCAACACGTCTACCTTCAGTATCTGCAGGTCCTCCAAATCGTCTTTGTTCCATTCTACCTGGGTGCGATTTTCCATACGTGCGTTCATCAAAGGACATAGGTCTGATATTTTGCCATCGGTAATCACAAAGCCGCCCGTATGCTGGCCCAACTGCCGGGGGAAACCCATCAGTTGGGTGGTAAGTTCCAGCACTTTATAGATGAGCGGCTCTTGCGGGTTAAGCCCCTGTTCGCGCAGGCGTTTTTCGTCGAACCCTTCCTCGCTGAAATCCCATATGGTTGCGCCGATGCGTTTGATAGTATCATCAGACAGGCCCATGGCCTTGCCAACATCGCGTATGGCGCCGCGGTGCCGTTCCTGGGTTACGGTGGCCACGATGGCGGCGCGGTCGCGGCCGTAATCTTCGTAGATGAACTGGATGATTTCTTCGCGCCGCTCATGCTCGAAATCCACGTCGATATCGGGCCATTCGTCGCGCGCGTCAGACATGAAACGCGAGAACAGCAGCCGTGATTTCATGGGGTCTACCGCTGTAATGTCCAGGCAATAGCAAACCGTAGAGTTGGCGGCCGAACCCCGCCCCTGGTGCAGTATGCCCAGTTCTTCGGCCTTTTGCGTGTACTTATACACCCGCAAAAAATAAGGTGCCAGCTTGCGCCGCTCAATGAAGTCCAGTTCAAAATCTATCTGTTCAGAAACCTTCGCGGGGATCACGCCATAGCGCTGCCCTGCCCCCTCCAGCGTAAGCTGCCGCAAACGCTGCTGCGGGGTTTGCCCATTCACTATGGCTTCCTCCGGTTCGATGTATTTGAGGGTATCCAGCGAGAAATTGCAGGCCTCCGCAATTTGGAGGGCGTTTTCTATCGCTTCAGGGTATGCCCGGAACAGCCGCTGCAACTCATCAACCGGTTTCATAAAACGCTCGGCGTTCTGGTGCAGTCTGAACCCTGCGGTGTGGATGGTGCATTTTTCGCGTATGCAGGTGAGTACATCCTGCAATTCCCGCCGGCCGGGTTCGTGGTAGTGTATATCGCCAACGGCGGCCATGGGCACGCCCAATTGAGCCAGGCGGTGCAGGCGTTTGGCATCGTCGCCATTGTATGAGCGGGTGGCGGCTACGTACAGTTCTGTACCGAGATGCTTTTTATATTCGGCAAGGGCAAGTTTAAAGGCATCGTCGTAATCAAAATTTTTGCCTAACGCATCGGGCGGGACTACGATGAATTTGATGCCTTCCTTGTGCGCGTAAACATCCTGTTTGTATAAATGGCAGTCGCCTTTATCGGCGCGCAGGTTGCCCATGGTAAGCAATGCCGAAAGCCTGCCGTAGGCATCCCTATCGGTTGGGTAGGCCAGCAGGCCGGGGCTATCAAGCAAATCCAGCCGGCAGGCGGGGATAAACCGCATTTCGGCTTTTTTTGCGGCCATGTGCGCCCGCACTATGCCCGATAAGGTGTTACGATCGGTTATGGCGATGGCTGTATAACCGTAAACCTTAGCTTGCTCCACCAGTTCGGCCGGGTGCGAGCCTCCCCGCAGGAAGCTGAAATTGCTGGTTGCCTGTAATTCTGCGTATGCCATAGCTAAGCGAAATAACCATGTATAAACCACCTTGGGGCGGCATCGTAATGCCCCAGCCTGAACAGCCAGTAACGCTGCCCCAGCGTATCTTCTACCGCATAATAATCCCGGTGTTCGCCTTCATCGCGCCACCATTCGCGTTCTATGCGTTCGGGGCCATCGGCTTTATCTACCACGTGGCGCTTGCCTTTGTAGGTGAATACTTTGGGCGGATAATCGGGCAGTACGGCCATTACCTCAACAGGCTCGGGTTGGGGCAATAAGCGCAGGGGCCGGGGCCTATCGGTACGCCAGGCAGTAGTGGGCTTTTCCGTAAGCGATTCTGCCAGCTTTACCGAGCGTTCGGGCCAGTGCTGCTCAACGGGCAGGTAACGCTTTATGGCAGCCGGGCCAACCTTGCCCGCCAACCGGTCTAGTAATTCGGCCAGCGAGGTATCCTGCAGGCCGGGGTTTGCCGCCCATAACGATTCCTGCACCTGGTCCACCTCCTCGGCCCGGGGCACTTCCATTATGAACAATTCTATGCCCAGGGCCGGCTCTATCTTATCTATCTGCAAGCCGAATAGCTTTTGCAGGTGGCTTACGCTGTAGCTGGCCCGGTTGGTGCTGATGGCGGCCTTCACCATTTTGCCATCTATGCGGTAGCATTTCAGTACGGCTTTGCGCACGCCCTTGCCATCGGCTTTCAGCTTGCCGCACAATATTTGTAGCAAATTTTCTATGGCAATCTCTATGGCTTTGGCCGTCTTCACGGGCTCCAGGCAGGGCAGGCGTTCCTGGTAAGGCACCGGCACAAGCAATGGCTTAATAACTTCCAACTGTATGCCTAATGCCTGCTCCATCTTCAGCATAAAAGCCTCGCCGAAACGCCTGCGCAAAACCGCGCGTGGCATTTCCATCAGCATACGGCATTGGTAAAAGCCCAGCTTCTGCAGTTTTTGCAGATTGGCGCTATCCAGCTGCAAGGCGGCAGGCGGCAAGGCCAGTAAGGCATCGGCATGTTTGCCCGGGGCTATAATAGGCGTGGTTTTGCCGAAGCGCGATACCGCCCAGGCGGCACCTGCCGTATCGGCAATGGCGGCCCGCGCATCGTAACCGCTGGCTCTTAATTTATTCACTATCTCTTTAAGATACTCGCGCTCGCCGCCCCACAGGTGCGCGCAGCCCGATATATCCAGCAGCAAGCCATCGGGCAGGTCTACCGCTACGATGGGGCTGTACCGGATGCAGTATAGGCCCAATTGCCGCAGTAATTTTGCGGCCTTGCCCGCAACCTCGTCTATCACCTGCAAGCCTGCCGAGCAGGCTTTAGCATCGGCCACAGCCATGCCGGTATGAATGCCCTCGGCTTCGGCAATGGGGCTGGCGGCGGTAATGGTCATTCGATTACGCTCGGGGGCGGCTATCACAAAAGGCTGCTCCTTCAGCTCGGGCCGGCGCAGTGCCAGCCAATCTGTTAGCAAATGGCGAAACCATATGGCCATATAACGTTTTTCCATCTCACTATCCCATCATTAATACTTGTTGCTCCAATGCCGGCTTTTCGGCAACTAAGAAGCGGCCATCGGCCCATTCCATTACCCAGCTACCGGGCTGCCCGTTACGTACCTTAAGCAAATCTACCTGCCAGCGCGGGTAGCCCAGGCCCGGCAAGCCATCGTGCGGTTCGCTGGGCAGGGGCCTTATCTGCCATCGGGCGGCACAGGCCGTACTGCTCATTTTACGGCTTTGGTTGCGCAATACAAAACCCGTAACCCGGCTTTGCTCTACGGCCAGCTGCAAGCGCCTCGATTGCTTGAAATCTATCTCCCTTACCTCGCCCACCACAGCCGACAGGCCCTCGCACTTCAGCGCTTCTTCCATTACCCACAGCACATCTTTATCCTGCGCCAAATGCACGAAGATGACCTTCTCGGGCTCTACCCCAAAAGCTTTGAGGGCAGGTGGGAACAAATTGCCCGAGAGGCCGGCCCACAGGCAGGCCCCGCCATGCTGCATCAGTACCGATAACAGGCCCGTAACAAAGCCGCCGCATGCTGCGGCCTGCCCGGTATTGCCGCAAACCATTTCATGCACCGTACCCACCGGGAACACCCCGTTGGGGAACGCCGCCTCTACCTCTCCCAACCCCATCAGCCCATGCGTGCCGGGTGGGGGCGGCTTATAACCCTCCCATTGCAAAATATCTTTGCGCAGCTTACTGATGATATCTGTTTTAGTTGCCTGCATCCGCTACCTGGTTGGGGGATGTAAAGTTATGCTAAAAATATTAGCAATTAAAAGAAAAAATGGAAAATATTTGAGGGGATGGGGTGTGGTGTAATAACGCGCTTTCCACAGAAAACAAAGCTGGAATTTCCTGGAAATCTATAGCTGAAATCCGCGCAAAAGCTGGAAAAAGTTGGAAATTTTTTTCGGTCCATAAACGCCGGATTTTGCCAAAAACAGCCATTCCATGCAAATTTGGCCGTTTTTGGATTTTCAAAGAAAAGGCCATAAAAAGCACGAAAAACACCGAAAAAGCTCCGAAAAACACGGAAAAAAGCGGTTTTTTTTGCAATTTTTTAACAAATTTACGACGGTGGCGGCGGGGCAAAACCGGCATATAAACCTTTCCCGGATGGGTCAATTACAACTGATTTTCTAACATTTCTATAAAATAAAACCTGGAAATTTATAAGCATCGCCCTCCCTCCAATAAGACAGTTAAGGACAGTTGAATAAACCGTTAAACTTAATATTGTTGCGGTAAATAAACCTGCCCAAACATTAATAATCCAAAAAAATCAATATACAATGTCTGCTAATACAACACAATTCAAGCACGTAAGCTACCTGTGGGACGATGAAAAAGCCGCCGCGCTTGCCGGCGATGAAGTTGCCCTGCTGATATACCGCTCTAACTTGCTGGGTGCCGATTTGCGCCTCACCAACTACGGCGGCGGTAATACCTCCTGCAAAGCCACCGCCAAAGACCCATTAACCGGTCAGGATGTGGAAGTTATGTGGATAAAAGGCTCGGGCGGAGATATCGGCACGCTCAAAAAAAGCGGGCTTGCAGCTTTGTATGTAGACAGGCTGCGCAGCCTTACCAACGTGTACCGCGGCATCGATTATGAGGATGAGATGGTGGAGCTTTTCAACCACAGCATATTCGATTTAGCCTCTAAAGCACCATCTATAGATACACCATTGCACGGCTTTTTGCCCTTCAAACATATCGACCACCTGCACCCCGATGCCGCCATTGCCATAGCAGCCGCGAAGGATGGCGAGCAGATAACCAAAGAACTATTCGGCGGCACCATAGGCTGGGTGGGCTGGCAACGCCCGGGTTTCGACCTCGGCCTGCAGCTGAAGCAATGCCTGGATAATAACCCAGGCATACGCGGCATTATGCTGGGTTCGCACGGTTTGTTTACCTGGGGCGATACCGCTTACGAAAGCTATATGAATACGCTGGAAGTAATTGAGCAATGCGCCGAATACCTGGAACAGAACTATGGCAAAAAAGCCCCCGTATTCGGCGGCCAAAAACTGGAGAGCGCTACTGAAGAAAACCGCAAGAAACAGGCTGTGGCCCTGGCACCCGTGCTGCGCGGTTTCTGCTCATCAAACACTAAAATGATCGGTCATTTTACCGATGATGCCCGCGTGCTGGAGTACATCAACTCGAACGATTTGGAAAGGCTTGCCCCAATGGGCACCAGCTGCCCCGACCACTTCCTGCGCACCAAGATCAGTCCACTGGTTTTGGATTTGGATGCAGCGGAGGACTTGGCCGACGTTGCCGCTATCAAAGCAAAACTTACCCCGGCATTCGAAGCCTACCGCGCCATGTACGGCGAATATTATAACACCTGCAAGCATGCCAACAGCCCCGCCATACGTGATGCAAACCCCGTGGTTATACTGTACCCGGGCATAGGGATGTTCACCTTTGCAAAAGACAAGCAAACCGCAAGGGTAGCCGCCGAGTTCTACATCAACGCCATCAATGTAATGAAAGGCGCCGAGGCGATATCCGAATACACCTCCCTGCCCCGCCAGGAAGCATTCGATATCGAATACTGGTTGCTGGAAGAAGCTAAACTGCAGCGCATGCCCAAGCCCAAAGCCTTATCGGGCAGGGTTGCGCTCATCACCGGCAGCGCAGGCGGCATAGGCAAAGCCATCGCCAAAAAATTCGTAGAAGAAGGTGCCGTTGTGGTGCTGAATGATATGAACGCCGAACGCCTTGCCGGCGCGGGCGAAGAATTTAAAGCCAAATTCGGTAAGGACAGCTATACCACTACCTTGTTAGATGTAACCAAACAGGAGCAAATTGATTCGGCATTTGCCGATGCCACGCTGGCTTTCGGCGGGGTTGACTTAATCGTGAACAACGCGGGCCTCTCTATCTCCAAAAGCATAGAAGGGCACCAGGAAAAAGATTGGGACATCCTGTACGATGTGCTTGTAAAGGGCCAGTTCTTTGTAACCCAGGCGGCTGTGGCCATCATGAAAAAACAAGGCAACGGCGGCGACGTTATCAATATCGTAAGCAAGAACGCGCTGGTAAGCGGCCCCAACAACGCGGGTTACGGCAGCGCGAAAGCTGCCCAGCTGCACCTAAGCAGGCTGAACGCGGCCGAGCTTGGTCCCGATAAGATACGTGTAAACGTGGTGAACCCCGATGCGGTAATCAGCGATAGCAACATTTGGGCCGGCGGATGGGCCGAGGGCCGCGCTAAAGCCTATGGTGTTACCGTTGAAGAATTGCCTGCTTACTACGCAAAACGTACCTTGCTGAACGAGGCCATCCTGCCGGATGATATCGCCAATGCCTGCTTCGCCTTTGTTGGCGGCTTGCTGAGCAAATCTACCGGCAACGTGCTGAATGTAGACGGCGGCGTGGCTGCAGGTTTCGTAAGATAATATACACACAAAGCAAAGCGGACTGACCATCCGCTTTGATTATAAAATAAACCAAAAATGCAATTAGAGAAGCATTTAATTGATGAGCATAACCATCAATTATTAAAAAAACACAGGCGTAATTTTGAGCACATTGCCGCCGATATCGATGGGCTTGATAGCGTATTAAGCAAATTGAAGGCTTTCAACGTGGCCATACCCAGCTGGGCATTGGGCACGGGCGGTACGCGCTTCGGCAGGTTCAGCGGGGGCGGCGAGCCACGCAGCCTGGAAGAAAAACTGGAAGACGTGGGCCTGATACACGCCCTCAACAAATCGAGCAATTCCATCTCCCTGCATATCCCCTGGGATATCCCGGATAACGCAGCCGCCATAAAAGCCCTTGCCGCGCAATTGGGCCTGCATTTCGATGCCGTAAACTCCAACACCTTCCAGGATCAGGCTGCGCAGCAGCACAGCTATAAATTCGGATCGCTGCATCATGTAGATAAAGCCGTACGACAACAAGCCGTGGAGCATAACCTGCAGGTGGTAAAATACGGTGTGGAACTGGGGTCGAAAGCCTTATCGGTTTGGCTGTCTGACGGATCCAACTTCCCGGGGCAACTCAACTTCAGGGGCGCGTTCCAAAACACACTGGAGAGCCTGCAGCAGATTTATGCCGGCCTGCCCGATGACTGGAAAGTATGGGTAGAATACAAGCCCTACGAGCCAAACTTCTACTCCACCACTATTGGCGATTGGGGGCAGTCGTACCTGCTGGCATCCAAACTGGGGCCGAAGGCAAGCACTTTGGTAGATTTAGGCCACCACCTGCAGGGCACCAATATAGAGCAAATCGTATCTATCCTACTGATGGAAGGCAAACTGGCCGGGTTCCATTTCAACGATTCTAAATACGGCGACGACGACCTTACCGTGGGCAGCATAAACCCTTACCAACTGTTCCTGATATTCAACGAACTGGTAGAGGGCCTTGATGCCAGGGGCATGGACCACGCAACCGGCATTGGCTGGATGATAGATGCATCGCACAACGTGAAGGACCCGATAGAGGATCTGCTGCAATCGGTACAGGCTATCAAGATTGCCTATGCACAGGCTTTATTGGTTGATAAAGCTGCCCTGCAAGCCGCACAGCAAAACAACGACGTGGCACTGGCACAAGAGATATTGCAGGCCGCTTACCGTACCGACGTAAGGCCATTGATAGCCGAAGCGTCCCTTGCAAACGGCGGGTCGCTGGATCCATTAGCTACTTTCAGGAAGCTAAAAGTAAGGGAACAACTGATTAGTCAACGTGGCTTAAAAACGGTTGCTACCGGCTTATAAAACCCAATAGCATATGAGCGCAACGCCGGTTATAGCCGTATTTGATGTTGGGAAAACCAATAAGAAGCTATTCCTTTTCGACGAGGATTACCGCATCGTGTTCGAGCGCACGGCCCGTTTTACCGAAACGGCAGACGAGGACGGTTTCCCCTGCGAAAATATCGAGAGCCTGCGACTGTCGCTATTCGATTCCCTCACCGAGATATTCAGGCAGAAGGAGTTTGTGGTAAAAGCCATCAATTTTTCGGCATACGGGGCAAGCTTTGTGATGATTGGGCAAGACGGCCTGCCCAAATGCCCTTTGTATAATTACCTGAAGCCTTACCCCGACGGACTGGACAGTAAGCTTTACGCCAAATATGGCGGCGAAGAGCCATTCAGCGTGCAAACCGCCTCACCTCCCTTGGGCAACCTTAACTCGGGGCTGCAATTGTACCGTTTGAGGAACGAGCAGCCCGGCATGTACGAGGATATCAAATACGCCCTTCACCTGCCGCAATACCTCAGCTTTTTGCTCACCGGCGAATACTGCAGCGATTTGACCAGCATAGGCTGCCATACCGCCCTTTGGGATTTTGGTCAGGACCGCTACCACGAATGGGTGCAACAGGAAGGCATCATAGCCAAGCTTGCGCCTATCGAGGCTACCAATAAGACGTACCCTGCCCTGTCGCCGGGCAGCAATTATGCCATTGGTACCGGCCTGCACGATAGCTCGGCCGCGCTTATCCCCTACCTGGTAAACTTTACCGAGCCATTCGTACTGATATCTACCGGCACCTGGTGCATCAGCCTGAACCCTTTCAACCATGCACCATTAACTGCCGAAATGCTTAAGGAAGATTGCCTCAGCTACCTCGATTACCAGGGCAAACCGGTAATGGCTTCCCGGCTTTTCTCGGGCTTCGAGCACGAACAGCAGGTAAAACGCATAGCAGAACATTTTGATATAGATGCACTCATCTTCAAATCTATGCCATTTGACAGGGAGATAATCAGTCGTTTAAAATCAAAAACAGAAATCGATACCAGCTTCGCGGAGCGCGACCTATCAATATTTGCAAACGAAGCCGAAGCCTACCACCAACTGGTTGCCGATTTGGTAAGGGCGCAGGTGTATGCTACTACGCTGGTGTTTACCGATGCGCCTGCGAAAAGGATATTCGTAGATGGGGGCTTTAGCAAAAACAGCATATTTATGAACCTGCTGGCCCTGGCTTTCCCGCATATCGAAGTTTTTGCGGCCTCTATGGCACAGGCCTCGGCCCTTGGCGCAGCGCTGGTACTCCACAAAAAATGGAACACCAAACCCATCCCCAACGATATCATCGAACTGAAATACTACTCGGCAAGCCAGGGGATGGAATTATAAACCTGCTTACAAATAAAAGGCCGCTCTGTCGCAAAACAAGGCAGCCTTTTCATAAACAAGCATTTATTAAACCAGTGGCGTAGCCAACGTTACTTCGCGCGCCTCCAGCATCGGCACAATCCGGCCCAGCACTATCGTTTGAAAATGTTCCGAAGCCCGGTGTACGGCTACTGCCGCCTCGCTCTCATAAGCTTCAAATAATATAAATTTAATAGTGTTGGCATCTGCCTGGCTTTGGTTTACCTTGTAGTACAGGTTGCCTTCTTCTTCCCGGCTTTTTTCTGCTAATTGCGGCAGCAGGTTGAGCACATCATCCAACCCTCCTTCTTTAACTTGCCATTTGGCCAGTAAGACAACTGATTGTTCGCTTTTCATCTTTCTATATTTTACGCTAAATTTACAAGGATGGCGGCAACTATATACCAGATGGAACGAAGCAAATGTAAAGCATGCTGTTACATAATGTCAAGTTGAAAAAAAATTGTATTATAAAAAAGCCCCTAACTTGTAGGGGCTTTTAGTTTTCCACTTAGTATTTTATAGAGTCTCGCTCGGAGTAAAATATATTTAATATAAACTATTTCTTCTGAGTCATTGGTGTCGAATAAAATAGCATGGCGGCCAGCATTTACATAGTATTTACAAAAAACCTCCATCTCTGTATTGCTTGCGATGCTATTCGGGTTTTCAGATAAAATTTTTATTTTATTAATAATACTTGGGAAATCTTCGCCTAACTTTTTAATATGTTCAAATAAATCAGGGTTTACGAAAAGCTTATACATAGGTAATTAAGCCGCCTTGGGCGATATTTGTTCTAAAAATTCATCTAAAGAATAAGCTTTACCTTTGCTTTCTAAATCAGTTTCGGCTTTGTTTACGTCAAAAACAAGTGTAATGTAATCCGATATATAATCAATTAACTCTTTTGCTTCTTTCATATGGGCAAGAAAATTTAACATTACTGCATCGTCTATTTTCACTTCATCTTCAGACATAAATAGGTTTTCAATTATAGAAAACATCTTATTGATCTGATGTTGATTGTTTTTAGCACATTCAGCTTGTTTAGCTAATTCGGCTAAATTTAAATTTTCTTTTTTAATAGGTAAATCTTGTACCTCTTTCTTTAAAAGCGTTATGATTTTTTTTGACTCTTTTAAACTGTTTTCATCTGTGGTTATTTCGATAACCTTCTTGTAATTGCTAACAGCCTTGTAACCATTAGGGAACAAGAAATAATCACCGATAAAACCTAAATGGTTGCTTTGTGGTAATTCTGCTGTGTGTGACATAAATATAACCTCCTTGGGTTTTAATATTGCTTTATGATTTCCCAATCTTTTAGCAATAATTTCAGTAATATATAATAGATTATTTAAATAGGTAATGGTTTAATATCACCATCGATGAGGGTCAAGTCTTACCATCGGTAAAATTGAACTTTGGCATATGTAGTTTCCATAATAATTTTTTTATGATGCTTAAGGTTTAATGCTTTTCCGTAAGCTTTATTAGCTTAATAGACAAATTTAAACAATTGTTTTTACTAACAAAGGGTGTACACCAAGCAATAATTTATGATAGAAAAGAATAAAAAAAATATTTTTTGCTTTTTTAAAAGCATTTATACCTGCCATTGTCAATAGAAGCAATTATATCGCTTAAGATGGTTAATTTTTGCATTTGCATATCGGTATATACGCACGCATAACCGTGTCTTAAATCGCCTTAAACCGCGTTATTTCTAATGCATGCTATTTATTTAGAATGATTATAAATTATTCATTTTTTTGTCATTTTTGTTTACCGACATCGTTTTGGGGCTTCTGCTGAGGGATTTTGGTATTAACAGCTATATTTATCATCTGCTCTAACGTCCCTTGGAACGTTACTTTTTCTTCGTACTTCTCTGCCCTGACCTTGCGCTTTACCTTTGGTTTCTTTTCTTCTCCCATTATTATTTGATTAAATCGTTATAAGTTAAACGTACACCGTTTACGTTTTTTATAGCATCTTCAAAACGCGCTACATCTTTGATGGTGCGTGTATTGTAACGGTAGCCAAACTCGTGGCAATAGCGGTCCAAGTGCTTAGGGCTTACTTGGTGATAAATACCATATATGCCTCTTTTAAGGATGCTAAAGAAACCCTCGATAGTATTGGTGTGTATATCGCCTCTTACGTATTCTTTTTGCACATGGTTAACTGTTTCATGCTCGAAAGAATGTTTAAGGCTACCATACATAGTTGAACTATCCGCCCTTTTCATACATTTCAGCTAATATTTTCTGTACGGTTGGGTTCTCGGGCATATCAACCACAGGTGCCAGGCCGCCCGGTACAAAAACCGCGTCGTAGCCATCGGACTACCTTTGAGCATCAAATAATCAAAACGATGTTCACATTACCACAACTAAAAGCGGCACACGCCAAAGTAAAAACCGGTGCCGATTTCCCCGCCTACGTACAGGAAATTAAACAAATGGGCCTGCAGTACTACGAGTTTAAGGTTACAACCGGGCAAACCACATACCATGGCGCAGATGGCTTCACATCAGCAGCGACCCAATTTATCCCGACAAAACCATCCCTACCGATGCTTCGCCCGCAACAGTACGCCAAATTATAGCCGACCACCAGCAAGGCAAAAGCGATTTCATGACCTTTTGCCAACTGGTGGCCGATGCAGGTGTGTTTAAATGGGTGGTTGATACCCGAAGCATGCTGTGCAGTTATTATGACCTTGCGGGTAATACGATGGTTGCTGAGCCTATATCGCAAGGTGGTTATTAGACTGCCTTGCCAGCTGAAATAACTCCCTCCCAACGGGAGGGGTGCGGCTGCCTGTGCGCAAAGGCAGGGAGGGGTCTGGTCGAAAGCGATTGACCATAAACCCCTCAAGAGTACTGCTATTGCATTCTATAAATAATATCGCCTGTTCAAGCGTCCACGCTTGAATAATATAATTTGTAAGCGTCCACGCTTAATTTTTTATTGTTGCGGGAGCGTGGACGCTACAAAATGTGTTTCAGTCAAGCGTGGACGCTTGACTGGGCAAAGCATGAGATGCAATGATTTTGCTCAAATATAATACACAAAATCAGCTCTGTTGGTGACACCATATTGACACCATTGCATAATTAATAAAATATTGATTATAAGTAAATTACGAATCGTTCACGGTGTTCACGCGGCTGCGTGAACACCTAATCTTCTCATTTACTGCAAATTGCCTACAATAGGCTATTAAAGCACCTGGCCGGCGATTATTCTGTTCACCGTTCCTATCATCTCCAAGGCAAGGCGGTCGGCTTCTTGGGCTGTTGATGCTTCGGAATAGATACGGATGATAGGCTCGGTGTTCGATTTGCGCAGGTGCAGCCAGGCTTTGCCAAACTCTATCTTCAGGCCATCGATGGTGCTGTAGGGCTGGTGCATATATTGTTCCTTTATCTGCAGCAGCAGACCGTCGATATCCATCTCCGGGGTTAGCGTAATTTTGTTTTTGGAAATATGGTAGCTGGGGTAAGTAGCGCGCAATGCGGATATAGTCTTACCTGATTTGGCCAGATGCGTAAGGAACAGGGCTATGCCCGCCAACGCGTCGCGGCCGTAATGCAGTTCGGGATAAATTACTCCGCCGTTGCCTTCGCCGCCAATAACGGCACCAACTTCTTTCATTTTATTCACAACGTTTACCTCGCCTACGGCTGCGGCATGGTATTCGCCGCCGGCCTGTTCGGTAACATCACGCAGGGCGCGGGTGCTGGACAGGTTTGATACCGCGCTGCCTTTGGTGTGCTGCAACACATAATCGGCCACAGCTACCAGCGTGTATTCCTCGCCGAACATGCTGCCATCTTCGCACACAAAGCAAAGCCGGTCTACATCAGGGTCTACCGCTATGCCCAGGTGGGCTTTCGTCTTCAGCACTTCTTCCGATAGGGCCACCAGGTTCTCGGGCAACGGCTCGGGGTTATGGGGGAAATGGCCGTTGGGTTCGCAGTACAACTCGTGGATGGTATCCACGCCTAAGGCCTTCAGCAAAGCGGGCACAAAGATGCCGCCCGTGGAGTTTACGCAATCTATCGCGATGCTGAACCCGGCCTTCGCGATGGCTTCTTTATCTACCAGTGGTAAGGCCAGTATCTTATCAATATGTTTCTGCAGGTAGCTATCGTCGGCGGTTACGGTACCGAGGTCGTCCACATCAGCATAAATAAAGTCGCTGGCTTCGGCTATTTCCAGTACTTCTTTGCCGTCGGCATCGCTAATAAACTCGCCTTTGGCGTTCAGCAGTTTAAGCGCATTCCATTCTTTGGGGTTATGGCTTGCGGTGAGGATAATGCCGCCCGCTGCCCGTTCATCGGGCACGGCTACCTCTACCGTTGGTGTGGTGGATAAACCAAGGTCTATTACGTCGATGCCCAAGCCTTGTAGTGTTCCGATTACCAGGTTATTGGCCATCTGGCCCGAGATACGCGCATCGCGGCCCAACACTATTTTTTTGATGCCCGAGCGCTTTACCGCCCAACTGCCAAAGGCCGAAGTAAATTTTACGATATCCAGCGGCGTAAGGCCCTCGCCTGCTGTGCCGCCAATGGTTCCTCTGATGCCTGATATTGATTTGATAAGTGTCATGTGTGTTTTTGTTTGTAGGTGTTAATATCGTTTACCAAAAAGCCACCGGCTGTGTAGTTTTTGGATTAAAACACCCTCCCAACGGGAGGGGTGCGGTTGCCTGAGCGTAAAGGCGGGGAGGGGTTTAGTCGAAAGCGATTGACCATAAACCCCTCCCCCTCTGCCCTCTTATAATGTCTTATTTAAGGAACCCCATAGGGGTTCAATGTCGGTAGCATATCAATGTGCCAAACAAAATCGTGCCGTTAGGTACGAAACTTGCGATGTTGCGTACCTAACGGCACGCTAAGATATTTGCTATTTGTTTTCTACCGACATTTTGCACCTATGGCGCAACTTTAGCTTAAGCAAACCACGTTGTTGTAGGTGTTAATCATTAAATTTCCATCGCACAAACGCTTCGATGGCTTCATATTCGGCCAGGCCGAGTTTGTTGTACATGCGGGCGGTTTCCTGGGTGCGCTGCTCGGCCCTTACCCAAAATTCGCGGGCGTCGTCGCCGGGGAATACCGGCACGTCCTTTTGCGATTGGTGTTTGAATATCGCCAGCCGCTTGCGTATCACCTCCTGCGGCGACAGCGGCACAGCCATCTCTATCTCGTGTATCTCAAACTCATGCCAGGCGCCCCGGTAAAGCCATATCCAGCAATCTCCGGTCCATGTTTCGCCCATGCCGCGCAGCCGGTTGAAAGCCTCGAGGAGAATCTCGAAGCATACTTTATGCGTGCCGTGCGGGTCGGCAAAATCGCCGGCGGTGAATATCTGCTGCGGCTTTACCTCGCGCAGCAACTGCATGGTTTGGTTGATGTCGTCTTCGTATGATACGTTTTTGTCGAATTTGCTACGGTCGTAAAAAGGCAGGTCCATAAAGTGGATGCGCTCGTCGGACAGGCCGGCAAGCCGTGCACCGGCGATAGCCTCGCCTTTGCGCACCAGGCCCTTCACGGTGCGTATAGCTTCGGTATCGCTTTGATTAGGCTGCTTGCTCTTGAAGAAGCCCGACATGCTGCTGTACAAGGCCGCCAGGTAAGCGGCATCCTGCCCTTGCGAGCGGGCAAAATCCATGGCAAATTCAATGTAGCGCAGCACCTCCTCGTCCCAAACGGCCGTATTGCCCGATGTTTGATAGGCTACGTGCACCTCGTGCCCCTGGTCGGCCAGCCGTATGAAGGTACCACCCATAGATATCACGTCATCATCAGGGTGGGGCGAGAATACAATCGACCGCTTTACCGCAGGTTCTGCACGTTCGGGCCGCTGGCTATCGTCGGCACCGGGCTTGCCACCGGGCCAGCCCGTAATGGTATGCTGCAACTGGTTGAATATGCTGATATTGATATTATAAACCGGACCAAAGGCCGTGGCCAGCTGCGCCATGCCATTGTTGTTGTAATCAGCTTCGGTAAGTTTCAGGATGGGCTTGTCTACCTGCCCGGCCAGCCATATCACCGCTTTTTTGATGAGTGCATCGCTCCACACGCAATCCTTCACCAGCCAAGGGGTATCAAAACGGGTAAGGGCGGCAGCGGCCTCGGTATCTGTTACGAATTGTACATTGGCAGAGCCTTGCAGGTAAGTGGCGGGGACATCAGCCGTTTGCTCGCCCTCCACCGCCTTGCGTATGATGGCCGCCTTTTTGCCGCTCCAGGCCAGCAGGATAATTTCCCTTGCCTTGTAAATGGTGCCTATGCCCATGGTAATGGCTTTGGTGGGCACGTTTTCTTTGCCGCCGAAATCTTTAGAGGCATCGCGGCGGGTAAGCTCATTAAGGGTGACCAGCCGGGTGCCCGAGTTGGGTGCCGAGCCGGGCTCGTTAAAGCCGATATGCCCGGTGCGACCGATGCCCAATAGCTGCACATCGATGCCGCCGTAGCTGTTTATCTTTTGCTCGTAGGCGAGGCAAAAGGCGGGGACATCTTTCTCGGCAAGGGTGCCATCGGGGATGTTGACGTTGCCCATCTCGATGTCTACATGATCGAACAGTTGTTCTTTCATAAACCGCACGTAGCTTTGCCCTGCATCGGGCTGTATGGGGTAATATTCGTCCAGGTTAAAGGTTACTACATCTTTAAAGCTAAGGCCTTCTTCGCGGTGCAGGCGGATCAGTTCGCGGTACACTTTTACGGGCGATATGCCTGTGGCGAGGCCAAGCACGGCCTGCTTGCCTTCGGCTTGTTTTTGCCTGATGATGGTTGCGATTCGCGCCGCCACATCACTACTGGCAAGGGCATCGTTATCGTATATCTTAACGGGTATTTTCTCGTAGCGTGTTTCTTCGAGCAGGTTCAGCAGCATATTATTTTATATCGTTGGTTTGTAAATATTGTTCCCAGGCCCAGGCAGAGCGCATCATTTCGGCTATGCCATGTTTGGCCTGCCAGCCCAGTTGCTGCGCAGATTTACGCACATCGCCCCACACTTTTACAATATCGCCGGCGCGGCGCGGGCCAATGCGGTAATTGAGCTTTACCCCGGTATTTTCTTCAAAGGCACGTATCAGTTCCAATACCGTGTAGCCGGTGCCGGTGCCTATATTGAATACATCGTAGTTGGAAGCGCCCTCCTGTTTCTCGAGCAGCTTAAGGGCAGCGATATGGGCAGCTGCAAGGTCAACCACGTGTATGTAATCGCGGATGCAGCTGCCGTCGGGCGTATCGTAATCATCGCCGAACACCGTGATAGGGCCGCGTTTGCCGGCTGCGCTTTGGGTAACGTATGGTACCAGGTTTTGGGGCACGCCCGATGGCAGCTCGCCTATCAATGCCGAAGCGTGCGCGCCTACCGGGTTAAAGTACCGCAGTGAGATGATACGTTTGAGGCTATCCGCAGCGGCAATATCCTGCAACATTTCTTCGGCTACCTGTTTGGTATTGCCATAGGGCGATTCGGCCTTTTTTACCGGCGCGGCTTCGTTCACGGGCAATTCATCGGGCTGGCCGTAAACGGTGCAGGATGATGAAAACACCAGGTTGAGCCGCCTGCCCTCGAATACCTTCAGCACATTGAGCAGCGAATCGAAATTATTGCGGTAATACTTCAGCGGCTCTGCAACCGATTCGCCAACCGCTTTGTGGGCCGCGAAATGGATAACACCGGCTATATCTTCGTTATCGGCAATCAGTTGGGCCAGTTGCCCTTCGTTGCAGAGGTCGATGTAGTGGAAAGCCGGCCTTACGCCGCTTATTTTCTCTATCTGGTCCAGTATCCCAATGCGCGAATTGCTCAGGTTATCTACGATTACGGGCTCGTAGCCGGCGCATAGCAATTCCACTACCGTGTGGGAACCTATATAACCAAGTCCACCGGTTACCAATATTTTGGTCTTCATGTCTGTCTGTTTTTTTAGAATCCGCTATCGTCCAGGGCAAAAGTATTTTTACGATCCTTCCATTTGCCACGCGTAAAATCAGGGAACTTCTGCGGTGCATTGCCTTCTTTCAGCGATTTTTCTGACAGTGGCGTAATCACGCTCATGGTTAGCGAATCGTACACGTCTATGGGCGTTTGCTTCTTTTGCTTCACCGATTCTACAAAGGCATTGAACACGAACCAGTCCATGCCGCCGTGGCCAGCGCCTTCTGCCAGGTGCTCGTTCTTTTTCCAAAGCGGGTGGTCGTATTTCTCCAGCCAGGTGTCGGCCCTGTCCCACAAATCGTCCTTGGCCGATTTGCCGTCGATATAGATGGCGTTGTTCACATCCATCCATAAGCCCTCGGTGCCCTGCACCCTAAAGCCCAGCGAATACGGCCTTGGCAGGTGCGTATCGTGGCTTAGCATTACGGTTTCGCCGTTGGCGCAATTGATCATGGTGGTGGTAACGTCGCCGTTCTTGAAGTTGATTTTGGCATTTTTGTTCCCCGGTGAAACCTTATCGATATACGTATTCAACCCTCGTGATTTAGAGGAGAACGATACCAGGTTGGTAAAGCGGTTGCCGCGGTTTATATCTACATAATTCATTACCGGGCCGGCACCGTGGGTGGGGTAAATATCGCCATCGCGGTCTATGTTCCATTGCGTGCGCCATTGCGCCTCGCCCATGGTGTTGGGGCCAAACTCGCCGCCCTTGCCGTTGAAGCTTTTGCCATCGTTGAACAATATACCCCGCAAATCGTGCTGGTAGCCGCCTTCCAGGTGTACTATCTCGCCAAACATATTCTGGCGCACCATGTTCAAAACTGCCATTACATCGCGGCGGTAGCATACGTTCTCCAGCGTCATATACGGCATTTTGGTTTCTTCGTGGGCCTTCAATATATCCCAGTGGTCTTTTTCGGTTATACCGGCAATTACCTCGCAACCCACGTATTTACCGGCGCGCATGGCATCTATGGCCTGGTCTTTATGGAACTGCCATGGCGTGGCTATGATAACGCCGTCGATATCTTTGCGTTCCAGTAGTTTTTTATAAGCATCAAGGCCGCCGGTGTACTCGGCAGGGAGTTTTTTGCCTGCTTTTACGAACTGCGCACGGCAGTATTTGAGCGAGCTTTCCTGTATATCGCAAATGGCTACTATCTCTACATCATCGCGCAGCAGCCCCTCACCTATGTGGTTGCGGCCACGCAGGCCAACGCCTATATAACCCAGCCTTACTTTGTCGGCGTTTTTGCCAAATAAAATACCCGAAGGTAAAATTGTTAAACCCGCTATGCCCGTGGCACTGCTCTTAACAAAATCTCTACGATCCATATAATTTTAGTTTAATTGATGATTGTAATTGTCCAGTAAGCGTACCACGGGTTTCCTGAGTTTGTGGCCCCAAAAACTGTAGTACAATATAATAAGATATGATGGTATCAGGATGATATAAGCATGGGTACTGCCCAGCCAATCGGCCAGGGCACCGTAGCCCAGCGGCACTATGGCACCGCCTGCAATACCCATGATAAGCAGCGAGGAACCGATTTTGGTAAACCGGCCCAAACCCGCAAGCGCCATGGGCCAAATGGACGGCCACACCAACGAATTGGCCAAACCCAGCAAAGCCACGCATAACACCGATACATAGCCATGCGTTAATATTACGGCTACCGAAAGCAGCAGGCCCAGCCCGGCAGATAGCTTCATGGCCGTTTCCTGGCTGAAGTATTTGGGGATGCACAATATGCCCACGATGTAGCCTACAAGCATGCAGGCCAGCGTACAACTGGTGAAGAATTTGGCGGTTTCCAGCGGGATAGCCTGGCTATTGCCATAATTGATGATGGTATCGCCTGCTATAACCTCTACCCCCACGTAGAAGAAAAGCGTAACCACGCCCAGCAACAGGTGCGGAAACTGCATAATGCTGGTTTTACCCGAGTTGCTCACGGCGGTGCTTTCGTCTTCCTGGTCGGTATCTACCTCGGGCAAGCCGGAGCGATAGATGATTACTGCAAGTATGATCAGCACCACGAATATGATGATATATGGGATGATCACCCTTTGTGCCAACTGATCCAGCTCGGCATTTTTGGCGGCTGTGGCCATGCCTGCTATCCTGGCTTTTAAGCCGTCGGCATCTTTAAGGGCTACCGCGCCCAGTATAACCGGGGCAAGCGCACCGGCCACCTTATTGCAGATGCCCATGATGCTGATACGCTGCGCAGCACTCTCGGGCGGGCCCAATATGGTGATGTAAGGGTTTGATGCCGTTTGCAGCAAAGCCAGCCCCGAGCCCTGTACGAACAGACCGAACAAAAACAAGCCATAAAAACGGCTGAGTGCCGCCGGTATAAATATCAACGCGCCTATAGCTATTACGGCAAGCCCCACAGGCATGCCATTTTTGTAGCCGATAGCTTTGAGGATGCGCCCCGAAGGGATAGCCATAACGAAGTACGAGATATAAAAAGCGGTGGTAACCAGGTAAGCTTCGGCGTTGCTGAGCTCGCAGGCCAGTTTTAGGTATGGTATCAGGACCGAGTTGAGCCAGGTGATAAACCCGAATATAAAAAACAGTATGCCGATAATGACTATCGGGCTAAGCCCCGGTTTCTTTTGTATGCTGGTTGAAGTAGTTGTTTGCATGGATTTGTTGGATTAAGATGTAGGGCATTTACCGAATGACACCGCCTTGAAAAAAGCGCTCTGGTGGAAATCAGGCTCGGGTGCTTCCACCCTGCTCCAACACATGAAGTGGGGCTGTGGCAGCCCGTCGCCGCATTTGTAGAAGTTTACCCGCGGCTGTATGCTGCAAAGCGACAAGCCGGGATGATAAATAAAAACCGATGCCGGGATGCTGAGGGTAAGCTCCCAATAAGCATCTTCGCCGGGGTTGTTTTTGATGATGGCCTGCGAGCGGATGGATTTGAGCACATCCACAGGGATAAAAGCACGGTTATCGCGGCCTTCGCCATACTGCATCATGCTGGTGCCTATACAGTTGAATTCGAGGTTGTAATGCCGGCTGTCATCTTCAAAGGCGATGAAAAACTCCACGCAGCTATCCTCATAAACGGGGTCGTTATAGCCCGTGTAAACCGCCTTTAAATGTTGCTCCTGCACGTAAAACTTCAGGAAGATGTTCTCATTATCGTGCGCTATGGCAAACGAGGTTTTGGGCGTGCTACCCGATGCGCCCCATGGCAAATGGGCAATACTGTGGCGCTCCACCTCATCCAGGTGTGCCGACAACACATCCGGCGATGCTGCATCTAAGTCGGCAAGCCAGGGTATCGATATATCTACCAGCGTATCCATCAGTTTTTTGCGGGGCTTAAGCTTTCTATTTCGGTTAATATCATGTGGTGCATTTCGCTTGCCTTATCATTAAGTAACTGAAAAAGCCTGAACTGTGCCCTGGCGCGCTGCAGGTTATGCCCGGGGAATTTGGTTTTGAAGTAAACATCACCATTGATATGGTCGGTAAAGAAACGTACGGCCTGCATAAAGGGCAGCAGCAAAGCACCTTTCATCAGCGAATCAACCTCTGCGTCGGTCAAAAACTTCGATGCTTCTTTCAGATAACCCTTTACGTAAGCCTCGAACAAAGGCATATTCAGCTGTATTTTATCCAGGTCTGCTTCGTCTTCGGTACTGGTATTAATAATGGTGCGTATGGCATCGCCAAAATCATAGGCTACGTAGCCGTCCATCACGGTCTCCAGATCGATAACGCATTGGGCCTTATCGTTGCTGTCCAGCAGCACATTATTGAATTTGGTATCGTTGTGGATTACGCGCTTTGGCAATGCGGCCACCTGCCCGGGCTGTTGAAAGTACTGCATCGATTCGGCGTACTTTGCCACGATATCCAGCTCCGCAGCAACAGACGATACGCGTCCCGCTGCATCATTGGCAAGGGCTTCGCTTAATTGCTGCAAGCGATATTGTATGTTGTGGAAATTGGGTATCACCTCAAATATCTCGCCCGGCGCAATATCCGATAGCATATACTGGAACTTGCCGAAGGCCTTGCCGCCCTCGTAGGCCTGCGTTGGCGTAGATACTATATCATAGCTTTTGGTATCGCCTAAAAAGTAAAACATGCGCCAATAATCGCCGGTGCTGTCCTGGTAAAAGAAACGGCCATCGGTGGCGGGGATTAATGTCATTACCTCTTTCATCGGGTCGCCCAAGCCGCTTTGGGCCAGCTTGTCCTTTAAGTGCCCGGTTACCTTGCGCATGTTATCGGTGAGCTTCTCTACATTGGTAAAGATGTGGTGATTGATGCGCTGCAACAGGTAATCGGGCCCTGTAGATGTGGCGTTTTTGAGGAAAAAGGTATCGTTGATATGCCCCGACCCATAGTTACGGGCCGAATCTACCAGGGCCGAACAATTGAAGTTGGCCACTACCTCTGCTATTTGGTTAACAATTTGCACTTATGTATGGTGTTTTTTGCCAGCCAAAAGGGGCAAGCCCTCCTTTGGCAATTTTTGTTTCTATAATGATATCCGGATAGCCTAAGCCTGCCGGTTATTTTTTGTTTATTAATTGGTAAACAGGCAGGCGCTCGAGGCCAACCTGTTGCGTTAATGTTAACGGACCTTTAAATATAGTTCCCTTATCGTCTTTCCACATGCCTTTGGGCAGCTTAATTATTTTTTGCCCGTCTTTAGACAGCGCCGGGGCAACCAGGTACTTGCTGCCGAGCATAAACTGCCCTTTCACATCAACAAAACCCTGACCGGGGAACTCATATTCCATGCTGCGCACGATGGGTGCACCCGTAGTGGCTGCCTGTTTGGCCAGCTGCAATATGTAGGGCACGTACTTTTGCCTCAGTGCTACGGCTTGCTTTACGATATCGAGGTTCTGTTTGCTCAATACCCGCCATGGCGCAACCGAGAATTGCATCATCGGCATCAGGGCAGAGCATTGGGCCGAGCGCACGATGAGCTCTTCATCCAACTTGCCACCATCGCGGAAGGAACCGAACTCGCCGCCGCCAATCATATCGGGGCAGGTGAACTGATAGCCCAGCAAGCCGGCGGTGGTTATGTGCGGGATGAGCTTCTGCAAATCTACCCAGGTGTGCTGTTTGTCGCGCAGGCGTTCTACCAGCGGCTCGCCGCCCATCTTCCACATGGCGCGGTACTCGTTCAGCGGGAAAGAGAGGCCAATCTCGCCCCATAGCCTGCTTTGCTCGTTCGGCGATGCGGGCGCAAAGGATAAGGCATCGGGCGGGTAGAAATCGGCATCGCCGGCATCCAGCTTAAAACCATCTAAATGATAAGTTTGCTGCATATAAGCCAATCTGCCGGTAAACCATTGGCGGGCTTCGGGATTGGTAAAATCGAGCACCGCGCTATAGCCGTTCCACCAGGGAATGATGGCGGGGTTAACGGCCTTATCGCGGGTGATGGCTGCGTTGCCGCCGTTGCTCATCAGCAATAGTTTTTTGTCCAGCAATTCCCTGAAAACTTCGGTATCCGGGGATACGAAAGGGCTTATCCAAAGCATAACCTTAAAGCCCAGGCTGTGCAGGGTATCTACCATAGCGGTGGCGTTGCTAAAGCGGTCCTTCCTGAAATCGAAGCGGCCATAATAATCGGCCCAGTTGTCGTCAATCATCAACACGCCGGGCGGGAAACCGTTATCTACTATGGCCCGCGCATATTTCAATACATCGGCCTGGTTTTGGTTGTAGGTAAGCTCTATCCAGGTGTTGTACTGCGGGCGGGTGAACAGTAATGTATCGGGCAATGTCCCTTTGGCTGGGAAAAACCGTTGGGCGGCACGGGCCGCAGCACCGCGAAGGTTGATTGCCGTTGAATAGATAACCAGCGCGGCTTTGGCATCGCTTATTACCAACTTACCTGCGCTGAAGCTGAACTTGAATGGCTCCTCGCTCCATATAAAACGGCCTTTGGTAGATACCAGCAAGGGTGCGGCCTGGTTGCCGCGGGTATCGCCAAACATATTCAGGCTATAACCATCTTTAAAGGGCATCAGGTGGGCATCGTTCACCGCACCGCCAAACCATTTTTCGCCATCTTTTATCAGGATGGTGGTTTGGGCATGAAGTTGTACGGCCACAAGGCAACACGCCAATATCAGGAAGAATCGCTTTCTTAAAACACTTATCATCTCAGGGCGCTATCAGTTAACTTTTACGGTGTGGTTCAGCTTGTTGTAGCCGGTTGCAGCCTCCCAAACATCGGTATTTGCCAGACGGATGCTGTACTCGGGGCGGGCGGCGATGCTGCTATAAGCATCGGGCAGGCTTAGCAACATTTCGTAATCGCCTGCGGCCATATCGGCAGGTATTTCTATGCTTTCGATAATCTTGTTGTCGCCACTGTACCATTTGCGCACATCGGAAGCGAGGTCAAACGATTTGATATCGCCGGTTGCCTTATTACGCAACAGCAATTTAGCTGTACGCTTGTTATACGGCGACGCGTAGCCTTTGTTGGTGATATTCAGCGTTAGCTCCATTTTGGTACCGTGTACCACGTTATCGGGCAGCACAGCGCTTTTCAGCACAAAGCGGTAGCCCAGGTTGCGTTTTACGTTGTCCATACAGCCGCCGTCCTGCCAATCGTTGGTAACCTCGGTATTGTAGTGTGCATTGATGAAGCTGTAGTGCAGTGCGGCTAATTCGGCCTGTACCTGGCCGCCGGGTTCGCAATCGTTGGTTGGGCTGTACCCGTCTGAACAGGTTTCGCCGCCTACGGCCACAAATTTGCTATCGGCTTTAAAGTAATCTTTCAATGTTTTCAACACCCCGCCATCAGAATTGCGCGGACTGGAGCTGTTGCCGTAATCTTCGTAAGTGCCAAAATCGTTACTGCTGGCCAAAAGGCAATCGTTGTGATAGGCCAGGCGTGCAATATCCGATTGGTTGAAGGCCTGGCTCTCGGTAAGCGCCGGGGAAGTAATCAACGCGTTTACGCCGAAGATGAAGCGCTGCTTTATCTGCGGGTAGCGCACCTGCAACATCCTATCGGCGGGCACGGCATCCAGCATGGCTTTTATTACCTCTATCCTATCGCGCCAGTTGGCATCTAAAAGCTTGCCCTGCGTTGCGTTGGACGAAGCATCGCCAAAGAAATCTGAATAGTATTGCTCGCCCCAAACGCCAATGAAACCCAATTGCACTGCGGCAATAACATCCGCATTGGCCTGCAAGACAGGTTTCAGTTGCGCAATGTGGTTAAGGATAATGGTTTTTGGCGCATCGCCGTAAAGCGGACAAATAAAGCCTTCTGCGCAGCCGCCGGGTTTGGCCGTAGTGGTATAAACAAAGCGCGGGATAAGCTTTACGCCTGCCGCACGGGCAATGGCAAAATCCTTGGCCAGATTATCCAGGAACGATGCGGCGATGGGTTTACTCAGCACATCATCCAGCACGTAGTAGCGGAACACCAGCGTGCTCAACACTTTATAATTAGCCGTTTCGATAGATTCCAGCGAGCGGTAGCCCTTCAATTCATCCACGTTCAACAGCGTATAACTGCTGGAATGCGTTTCAGAATAGCGGTAGAAGCCGCGCTCGGGGTTGGGGAAATCCTCGGTGCTTTCGGCATAAGTAACGTTTATCTTCTCCACCTTTACCAGGCCGGGGTCGGTATCTTTGCACGATGGCGCCAGCAACGTTGCCATTGCAATCAAAGCCATACCATATCGTGTGAGTTGTTTTATCATTATCTGAATATTTTTAAAGTTTGAAAAAAATGCCACGTTTATATAGCCAGTAACACAGGCCCCACTCGGCCAGCAATGTAGCCAAAGCAGATACCACCGCCGCTATGCCCGCAGGCAGGCCGAAGAACAGACTAAGCATTTGCCCGCTGAATATGCTCACCGCATGGTTAACCCACTGCACACCCACCGTTTCGAAAAACAGGTAGATGAAGATGGCGTTCATGCCCATTACGGTGGCTACCCAGGCGTAGCGTTTGTATTGTTTCACATCTACCAGCCAGTAGGTTGCGGCCAGCATCAGCAGCACCCAACCGCCCGAAGCAAATGCGAACGAGCTGGTACTGATGCGTTTGATGATAGGCGTTATGCCCGCCAAATCCAACCCGAAGCCGATGGCGAGGCAAAGCAGCCCCGCGATAACCAGTGCTTTTATCTTGTAAGCCGGCGTTTGGACCGATATCAGCAGCTTTCCCGCCAGTACACCCCAAATGGTATGCGCCGCCGTAGGTATGCAGTTGATGGCCACCCAACCATCGGTGTTTATCTTGCCCATCAGCAAGGTATCCATATACGAGCCGAAGTTGTGCCCCTCCACGAAGGGCTGGTCAAAGCCAGGCATCAATATGGTGCGATAAAGCACCTCGGTAAGGACTAACAACGCCACCGAAAAACCAGCCTGGAACGCAAAAGAACGGTTGATAATAAGGTAGGCCAGCAGCGTGGTGAATGCTAGCTGCGTAAGCACGTTCCAAAGCTCCCACACCGGGCGGCCGGCATAAACGCAATGCAATGCCACGCCGCAGATGAACAGGCGCAGGCAGCGCAGCAACATATGCTTTAAATTACTGCCCGCGCTGATACCCTTTTGCGCCTTGCGGCTATAAGAGATATACATAGCGGCACCTGCCATAAACATAAACGCAGGTTGTACCAGATCCCAAAAACGCAGGCCATGCCATGGGTGATGGAAAAACTGGTCGATAAGGCCTGTGGCAGGCTGCGCGGGGTTTACGTGCTTTATCGCTTCGTAAACCGCGCAGCTTTCGCCGCAGAGCAGTATCATGATGCAGCCGCGCATCACATCAAGGGATGCAAGGCGGCCGTTCGCCGCTTTATCAGCAATTGCGTTGGTGGTCATTCTTTGGGTGCCGGGTGTATATCTCTTTTTTGCCTGCTTGCTTATTCGCTCATATCCAGAAAGTAGCTGTCGCCACCTTCGTCAGGCGCATCGCCAAGCACTACGCTCCAGTCGTTTTTAATAGCCTGTAAAGCGATACGCAAGCCCGAGCCGGTGAGGCCTTTCAGCTTGCCACGCGCAATGCGCACCTCAAACTTCACCGAGCCACCCTCGTCTTTTACCGTGCCCACAGTATAGGCTTCGGCTATCGACTGCTGATCGAACGAAAACGCGGTTTGCGCACCGGTATGGTAAAATATATCAACGCCCGAGGTAAGCAATTGGCCTTCGAGCAGTATATCGTAGCCGCCGCCGGTGAATGTGCCGGTAAGCAGACCCGTACCGGCATCGTTGTCAGAATCCATGTAGATGTCGAAGATGTTGGCATCGGCTTTTTGACCAGCCATTTCGCCGTACAGGTAAATATAGTTGCCATCGTAATCGAACTTCACATTCTGGAAGATGCCTTTTTTGCTACCCAGCGGCACAACGAACTTGGTTACCGTGGCCCAATCGGCCAGGGTGCCGTCATCAATCTTCACCGGCGATGTTTTGGCAATACGCAGCACGGTAGACGATTCTGCCGTTTTGCCGTTTACCGATGCGGTGAGCGTAGGCACGTATTTGCCTTTGCCAGGGTAAGTGTGGGTTGGGCTGGCATCTGTAGAGGTGGTGCCGTCGCCAAAATCCCATTTATAATTGCTTACGCCGGTGGTGGTTACTTTAAAGGTGGCCGTGCTGCCATCAACCGTTACGTCGTAAGCCAGGTCGGTTTGCGGTACGTAATTATCCTTTTTACAGGAGCTTATGAATGTACCTGCCAGGGCGAGGCACATCAGGCATAAATGCGTTTTGATACTTTTCATTTCAGTATATATTTTTTGATTCCTGTTATCGTAATTTATGGATTTTGCGTGGCTTTAGGGTTGCTCAATATCTCATCTACCGGCAGGTAATAAATTATCCTGGCGTTGGTGTAAGGCACGGTAAGGTTGGCATAGCCCGTTGGCTTTTTGCTCAGGTCGATATCGGTTTCTTTTAAGCCGGCAATATGGTAGCCCCAATAAGTTTTATCGAGCGAGCGTTTGTTGCGGTACACATCGTAAGTACGCTGGCCTTCAAAAGCCATCTCAATACGTTTCTCGTCCAGTACCACATCCAGCGCGGTTTTACCGCCGGGCAATACTTTGTTGTACAATGCACCTTCCAGGCCGCGGTTCTTGCGTATCATGTCCACATCGTCCAATGCTGCTGCGGTAGCGCCGGTTTTGGCTTCAGATTCTGCCTTGATGAGGTACATTTCGGCCAGCCTGAACATAATAGGCGAGCTCAAGTTGGGCCTGCCATCCTGGAAGGAGAACTTGGTGATGTAGTACATTTCTACGCCGTTCTTTTTCTGAACCACGCCACCGGCATCTTTTGAAGGCGATATGTACGACCAGCGCACATCCTCGGGGTGGGCCGACATTAAATCGCGCAGCGAAGAGGAAACATATTCCTCTCCCCAGCCAGAGTTACCGTCTGAGTAAATCATGGATGCGATAGAGCCGAATTTGCCGTAGTCATCTGTCTGCGTAAAGGCTACGCAGAAGATTACCTCCGGACTGGTTTTAGCATTGGCAAACAGGCTTGGGTAAGTAGTTTTCGTAGCCAACTGGAACTTGCCCGAGTTGATTACTTTATTGGCGTACTCCAAAGCTTTGGCGTTATCTTCCTTGTAGATGTTTACGCGGGCAAGCAATGCCCATGCAGCTTCCTGCGATGCGTATTGAACGCCGCGTGGCTGGGTCATCAGTCCGGCGGCTTTCTCGGCATCGGCAGTAACCGCATCGTAAACTTCTTTTACGGTAGAGCGTGCCTTTTGCGATTCGTCGGTTAAGTTGGTACGCAGTATTACGCCGGGGGCGGTAGGGTCTACACTATAGGGTTTACCGAATAGCCTTACCAGGTTAAAGTGGCAAAACGCGCGCAAAAAGTAGCATTCACCAAGCAACTGGTTGGTTGCCGCATCTGTTTTGCCCGATTTTTCTACCGCATCTATCACGGTATTTACGCCGGTGATGATTTTGTACGATACGTACCAGAAGTAGCGCGTATTGCCCTGCGCAGGCGAATGGCCCAGCGTAAAGCTGTAGTACAATGGGTCGGTAGTTACCTGGCCGCAAACGATATCGTCACTCGCAAAATCGCTCAGGTGGTAAAACTGGCGCAAGTACATGTTATTCTGGTCAACCGTACCGTTGAATTCGATATGGTCTTTAAGCAGGGCGTAAGCGCCGTTAAGGGCATTGGTGAGCCCATCGGTAGTGGTTACCAGGGTGCCGGTGCTTATGGCATCGCTGGGGGCAACCTCTAATTTCTTACAGCTGGTTGCCGCTATGAGGGCTATGGTGATCAGCGTGGTTATCTTTGTTTTCATATTGTTACGTGCTAAGCAGTCTGTTTAAAAGTTAAAGTTAACGGTGAACAGATACTGGCGGTTGTTAGGATACTTGAAATCTGACACGCCCGGGGTAGCAAAGCTGCCCGGCTGTATGGTGGTTTGCGGATCCTGCCCCAAAAAGTTGGAGAAAGTAGCCACGTTATCGGCCGTAAGGCCAACGGTTATGCCATCCATATTGATGCTTTTAGCCCAAGTCTTTGGCAGCGTGTAGTTCAAAGCAATGTTCCTGATGGTAAAATAGCTGCCGTTTTTAAGGTAACGGGTAGATGTTTCGGTAGAGTTGGCCGAATTTTGCGGACTCGGTTCGATGGCTTGGGTATCGCCCGGGCCGCTCCAAATCTTGGAACCAGCGGGCAGTTTTATCTGGTTGTAGTATGGTTCGTGGCCATCGTTCATCATAAAACGCAGGTTGTTGCTGAACACTTTGTTGCCGTAATTGAAGTAAGTGCTTACGCGCAGGCCAAAGTTTTTGTAGCGCCAGCTGTTGTTGAACCCTCCCTGGAATTTTGGCAGGGCCGAGCCTACTTCCTGCGTAGTGGCTTGCGAATAATCAGATGTTTTTTCGCTGGCCACGGCTTTGCCTTCGGCATTGTATATCAGTTTTTCCCAAACCGGCGCGCCTGTCTGCGCATCTACGCCCAACCATTTAGGCATATAAAACTCATACAGGTTGCCGCCGTTGCGGTATATCTGCGATATGCTCCACGAGCCGGTTTTCACGATATTAGCCGGCAGGCCGTAAAGCTTGTTGCTGTTGAAGTTGATAGTAAAATCGGTGTTCCACTCAAAATCTTTAGTCTGGATATTGGCAGAGCTGATGCCTACCTCGATACCCTTGTTGATCACGTTACCCGCATTCTCCCACTTGGTTTCGAAGCCAACCGATAGCGGCTGCGATACCTGCAGCAACAGGTTCTTGGTATTGTTGCGGTACACATCTACCGTAAGGTTAACGCGTTTAAACAGGCCTATATCGGCACCTACGTTTATCTGGTGCTTGCTCTCCCAGGTAAGGGTTGGGCTGGCCAGTTGGTAAGGTACGGCGCCAACCAGCGAGTTGTACTGCGTGGTAAGTGAGTATAGCCCCAGGTAGCGCGAAGAGCCGATATCCTGCGTACCGGTTACACCATAGCTGGCCCTTAATTTAAGGTTGCTGATGATGCTGTTATCGGCCAGGAAATCTTCCTTGCTGGCCAGCCATGCGGCTGATACCGATGGGAACGAACCATACTGTTTGCTTGGCGCAAAGGCCGATGAACCATCGTACCTGAACGAAGCCGACAGGAAGTACTTATCCTTATAACCATAGTTAAGCTGCGACAGCAGTGATTGCAGGTATGCTTTGTTGTTGGAGCCGTTTACCAGTTGGTTATTGGATACTACGTTGAGCACCCTCAGGCCCTCCGGCAGGCCCTTGCCCGATGCGCCCGAGTATTCGGTTTGCCCGCCCTCGAAAGCTGCGCCGGCGAAGCCGCTGATGGCATGGTCGCCCAGGCGGAAATCGAACTTAAGCAACTGGTTAGATACGATGCCGTAGTTAAGCGTGTTCGATTCGTCGATATAGCCTGTGCCGTGGTAAGTACCCGCAGCCACCGGCGATACGAAGTTTACGCCTTTGTTGAAACCTGCCGCCACCCTGTTGGTGCTGGCGAAGGTAAGCCAGTTGGTAATGCGGTAATTGATGCCGAGGTCGTAGTTAACGTCGAAACCTTTATAGCTGTGTTCGGAGTTCTGTACGGTATTGATAGGGTTTATCTTATCGCGCGACCACCATTTGAACGTTGAGTTGCCGTCTACATAAATAGGGTTGCCGGCGGCATCGTAAGGGTTATCCCAGGGCAGGTTAAGGAACGAGTAATACACATCCATATAATCGTAGCTTTTGCCCATAGCGCCACTGAGGTTGATATTGTTGGTGATATCCAACTTTTTCGAGAAATGGTAGGTAGAATTCGCGCGCAGGTTGATGCGCTGGAAATCGGTATTCAAGAAAGTACCTTTCTCTTTATAGTATGACGCACCTACATAATAGTCGTTCTTTTCGGTACGGCCCGAGGCGGATAGGTAGAAATTATATATCGGTGCCGACTTAAACGATTCGCCCGCCCAGTCGTAGTCCTGGTTGCGCAGCGATTGCGGCCTTTCCGAGTAGAACTTAATAAGGTCTATCTTATAAGAGTTGTCGGTAGCGCCCACGATGTAGTCGCGGTAAAATTCTTTTTGGTAATCGTAAAGCTCGTTACTGTTCATCAAATCCAGCTTGCCGAAATCGGCCGTGCGGAAACCGGTTGATACCTTGGCTTCGAACTTCGTCTCGCCCTGTTTAGCCTTTTTGGTAGTTACGATGATAACGCCCGCATTAGCTTGCGAACCGTAAAGCGCGGTAGAAGCTGCATCCTTCAATACGGTGATGCTTTCCACATCGTTAGGGTCGTAGTTCCCCCCTATGATGCCATCTACCACAAACAGCGGGCTTTGGTTGGCGTTTACCGATGATACGCCGCGCAGCCTAATCTCGGGCGCAGAGCCCGGCGCGCCGGAGCTGTTCACCACCTGCAAACCGGCAACCTTGCCCTGCAGCATGGTGCCTATGTTGTTTGCGGTAACATCTTTTAGCTTATTGGCCGATACCACGGTAACGGCACTGGTAAGCTCGTCCCGCTTTTTGCTGCTGTAACCTACTACAACAACATCGTTAAGTACCTGCACGTCTTCGTCAAGCGTAATGGCAACGTTGGTTTGCCCTGCGGTAACATTTACCTGTTTGGGCAGATAGCCCACAAAGCTAACCAGCAAGGTTGATGAGCCGTTTGGCACACCTATCGTAAACTCACCGTTTACGTTGGTAACGGTGCCGCTGCCCCCGCCTTTAACAGACACGTTTACGCCTGGCATGGGCAATCCATCCCGCGAGGCCGTAACCCGGCCGGTAACTTTCTGGCCCTGGGCAAAGCTGCCCAGGGTGCCCAAAAAGATACAACAACAAATGAGTAATAGTTTTCTGATCATATCTCGTGAGTTTGTTTAAATAATTAATACAGTGATTGGTATTTGTAAAGTTGGGGTAAAAAAACTGTTAACGTATGGGTGCCTCCCGTGGGCCGGGGGCCTGCGCATGGGCGCAACCGTTTGCGCAGGTTTACGCAAACGTTTGTGTAATTTTCACGCAACCGTTTGCGTAAAATGCATGCGCCTGTCCAAAACACCAACAATTATTGCGTAAAAGCGTCTCGACGGCAATATTAACCTGCAAAAAGAGGGATTGGGCAACGATTTATTTGGCAGAATGATACAGCACCATCTCCGAATCGATGATGTGTTGCAGCAAAGGGAGCTCGGCTGCGCCGGGGATTGCAGCGTTGTTGATGAGCTTGAAAAGGAACTCTGCCGCCATCGTCGACTGGCGGTAAGCAAACTGTTCTATGGAGGCCAGCGGCAGGCTGTCCATGTATTCCCAGATTGGGAGGTTGGCAAAACTCACGAAACTGATATCGCTGTTTACCGCAAGGCCGGCGGCTTTAACGGCGGCAATACAATCCAGCAAAACGTAATCATTGAATACGATAACCGCCGTGGGCGATTCGTCCAGCGCGATGAGTTTATGGATAGCCTTCAGGTTGCCTGCTTTAGATAAGTCGGTAGATACGATGATATCCTGCTCAAGCACCAGCTGGTTTTCTTTGAGGCAACTGGCGTATATCTGCAATCGCTGCCGGGTTGCGGCGAGCTTGGCAGGGCCGTTGATAAGCCCGATGCGCTTGTGCCCCATGCTAACCAACTTACTGATAGCCTGCAACATACCCGAATGCAGATTGCATGCCACGTAATTGATATCGCGTTTATTGGGCACGCGATCAAAAAAAACTACGGGGATATTGTACTTTTTGAGGTTGTCGAAATGATCGTAAGTGGAGGTTTCTTTGGTTAGCGAAACCAGGATGCCATCTACCCTATGGTCTTTCATGTTCTCCACTATCCGCTTCTCGCGCTCGAAATTCTCCAGCGACTGCCCGATGATTACGTTATAGTTATTAGCCTCAGCAGCATCCTCCACCCCGGTAAGCGCGGCGGAAAAGAACGGTTCCGACAGACTGGGCAATACCACTCCTATAGAATACGTTTTGCGTTCTTTGAAGTAAATGGCGGAGCGATTTACCTCGTAACCAATCTCTTTGGCCACCTTTTGCACCCGCATGGTGGTCACCAGGCCGATGCTGGGATGATCGCGCAGTGCCCGCGATACCGTAGATACCGATACATTAAGCCGCTTTGCGATTTCTTTTATGGTAGGTAATTTGTTCATTGGTTTTAGCCGCGGCCTGCTCTCTCGATTGCTCTAAGATAGCATTACTTGCCAAACGGCGCAAAAATTTTGGTGGGAAGGCGAGCGCGGGCGGGCACGTTTGTCCAACTTTATTTTATAGAAAATCGGGGGTAAATCTGTAAAATGATACCGGCCCGGATGGGGTAAACGCGAAGATAATCGCCCGGGCACTTGCCACAAACTCCGTAAAAAACCTTAAAAAATCTGCGTTTTTCGGTGCTTTTCTGCGTTTTTCATTGGTGTCGGATATTTTTTAGGTAAACTGAAAAAAACGCCTTTTATGCATAAAAATGGCTTGTATAAGCTAAACGCCTGCAAAAGGATTTCCAGTTTTTTCCAATAATTGAACATATTTCGGCTGTGATTTTCCAGGAAATTCCAGCCTGATTCAGAGGGTGATAAAGAGTCTCCATGCTATGCGCTTTTTCTCAGCATCAGCGGTAATACGTCCTCCTCTTACCGTCTCTGCGGCACCCTGCCTGCGCGCTAAGCTACCATGCTAAATGTGCTGTAAAATATTGGATACAATCAATTATTAAGCAATAATTAACACAATTCTGCTTTTAATGGATTGGAAAGTTATTAATCTTTGCACCCCGAAATTAATTTAACTGAAAATAAATTTACTGATCCTAAACTAATTGATGCATAACCCATTGTAAATATCTGTGTTACGCCGATTTTGAATTTGAATTTTAAAGCCCAAGGGATATAGTCCCCTACGGCTAGCCCCCTTTTCAATTTAATGATCAAAGAATGGAACTAAAATACGTTACGCTTTATGCAGACAGCATGAGCAGCGAAATAGACTTTTGTACAAATAAACTTGGCTTCCGGATTTTAAAACGGACAAAGACGTTGAGCCAGCGGGACTGTGTTATACTTACCCGGGACAACGCAGGTCCCGAACTTATTGTGATAGAAGGCGATGGCCATAGCATCGCTGGCAGCACCGTTGTACTCAATACGCAGGATTTTTTAAAGGACCATTTCGAGTTAAAAAACATCGGCATACAGTTCCTGAGCGAACCTGAATACACGGTGGCAGGAATTGCCGCAGCCTTTAATGACCCATCGGGTAACCGCTGGGTATTGATAGAAGAACGCGATTACAGTGCTAACTAAAAACGGTGGATATGGATTACTTAAAGGTACTTAGAAACAACAATAAGATAGCGCACAAAACATTTTACATTGGTACCGACAAGCAGTTAGCAGCTGACCTTACCATGCGCTGTGTATTTACCGGTAACGAAAAATGCAGTATTGGCCACCGCAGCCTGCTTTTGGACAGCGATTCGATGCTGGTGCTGAATAAGGGAACGCAATACGCAAGCTGCTCCGGTTCTGAAATACCGGCGAGATCGTTCGCTATCAGTTTCGACGAAAAATTTGTTGCTGATTTTAACAGAAGCGTACGGCTAAATTCCAGGCAGTTGCTGGATGTGCAGCAAAACAACGGCACGCTGCCCGAATTAGGTGAAACACTTTATCCCTTTAATGGCGATCTGAAGCTCACGGTTTTGCATTTGAAAAACCACCTGGACGAAGGGCTGGATAATGAGTTGCTGATTAACGAATATTTACATCATTGCTTAATTACCTACCACAGTTTGTACAACCGGCAGATCTATCAAAAGGCGGAGCAACTGCACATTCTGAACCGCAGCACCCGTATAGAAATGATCCGTCGCCTTAACCTGGCCCGCGAATACCTGTATAGTAATTTTGACCGCCCCATCCATTTAGAGCAACTTGCCGATAATTCCTGCTTATCGGTTAATCATTTACTACGCACTTTTAAGCAGGCATTTGGCCAAACCCCTCACCAATACCTTACCGATATACGGCTTCATAAAGCGCGGCTGATGCTTAAACAAACCGAATGCCCCGTTAATGAGATCGTAAATACCGTTGGATTTGAAAACCCGAGTTCGTTTATCCGCCTGTTTAAAAAGAAGATGAATACTACGCCAATGGCGTACCGGCAATCTGCCTGATATCGAAGCAACCGCAATTTCTACATAACAGCATTGTTACCGTTCCGCGCCTTGCGAGACGGTGCAAATGGTGATTTCGGCACATTGCCGGCATTTGGCAAAGTCTATAATTGCCAATTCATGGCTGATGCCAATAACTGGCACCTGCTTTCACATTTATCATAAAACATTAATTAGATGAAAAAACTTCTACTCGGATGTTTGTGTTTATTGTTTTATACAACACAAATATTTGCACAAAGCCGCACCGTTACCGGTACGGTCACCGCCAGGGAGGACGGCACAACCATACCGGCTGTGTCTGTTTCCGTTAAAGGAACAACCATCGGTACCCAAACCGGTGTTGATGGTAAGTACACCATTAAAGCCGCGGATGGCGACGTACTTCTGTTTTCCTTTTTAGGTTACGATACCCAATCCGTTGTGGTAAAGGGCAACGTTATTAACGTGGTACTTACTTTAAACAGCAAACAGCTGGGCGAAGTGGTAGTAACCGGTTTAGGTATTAACAAAGCGAAAAAAACGCTGGGTTACGCACAAACAACCGTAAAGAGCGACGAAATTAACCGCTCGGCAGCTATAAACCCTTTAGGCGGTTTACAGGCTAAAATTGCCGGTGTTAACATTTCCAATGTTTCCGGTAGTTCGGGCGGCTCTACCAAGGTTATCCTGCGCGGCTACACTTCTATCGGCGGTAACAACCAACCATTATATATTATTGATGGTGTGCCCCTGAGCAATGCGCGTAGCGGCTCGAGCGATAACTTCGACTTTGGTAACGGCGCAAACGATATCGACCCTAACCTGATCGATAATATCAGCTTCCTGAAAGGATCGGCAGCGAGCGCTATCTACGGTTCGCGCGGATCTAACGGTGTGGTTATCATCACTACTAAAAAAGGAAAATCGGGCAAGCCGGTGATAGACTTTTCTACCGGTACCACCCTTACCGATGTGGCTTTTGTTTACAAGCCGCAGGAAACTTTTGGCCAGGGCTGGGATGCTCATTTTGTATTGGGCGAAAACGGCAACTGGGGCCCTAAGTACGATGGGCAGCTACGCCCATGGGGAGCTATTGTTGATAATACGCAACTGTTAAAGCCTTTTTCTTTTATAGATGGCAACGTAAGGAATTCTTTTGATACCGGCGTAGAACTTAACAACAACCTAACCGTTAGCGGTGGTACAGATGCTTCTACCTACCTTATTTCTTACAACAACATCTACAGCAATGGCATTTTGCCGGGCGATGCAGATATCTACAAAAGGAACAACTTCTCGTTAAGGGGAACAACTACCTACAAAAACTTCTCGGCCGATGCATCGTTAAACTACGTTGCCAAAAACGGCAACTTTGTGGCCACAGGCCAGGGCCCAACCGGTGTAGGTACAACTTTTTACGAAAACGTTTTACAAATACCGGGCGATATCCCCATTAAAGATCTGCGCGATTACAAGAACATGTATTTCAACGTAGATAACTATTACACCCCGTATGCAGAAAACCCGTATTACAACTTAAACGAGAACGGAAGCAAATCTAAAAGCGATCGCGTGTACGGCAACGTGAACTTAAATTACAAGTTTACGCCATGGTTTACTTTACAGTTACAGCAAAGCGCTGATGTAAATAATTCATCGGCACGTATTTGGTATAATACCAATACACCTACGCCGGGCAGCTGGGTTGGCGGCGCAAACACAGAGGGGCAATCGAGAAAACCTGATGTTGGCAGCGTAGAGGAAGACAACTTCCAGACCTATGAATACGACACTAAATTACAGGGTATCTTCGTAAAGAGATTCAACTCAAAATTTGATTTTAACGGACTTATAGGTGCCAACTACAACGACCGTGGTGCACGTACCTTAAGTACTTCTATTGAAGGTTTGGCTATTCCGGGCTTCTTCCAGCTCTCAAACAGTGTAAATAAGCCAACCAGCGCAGAGGCCGAGAGCCACCGTCGTTTAGTGGGTTTTTACGCGCAGGGTACCGTGGGTTACAGCGATTACCTGTACTTAACCTTAACCGGCCGTAATGATATTACATCTACACTGGCTACGGGTAACAACAGCTACTTTTACCCGGCAGCAAATATTTCTTATATCCTGTCCCAGGCACTTGATATCAAGAACTCGGCTGTAAGCTACATCAAATTAAGGGGTAGCTATGGCGAAACCGGTAGCGACACCGATCCCTACAACATCAACAACATTTTAACGGCTACCAACGTAGGTTTAGGCTTTGGTAACCTGGCGTTCCCTTTCCAGGGCGTACCGGGTTTCTCTATCAGCAATACGCTGCTCAACCCAAATTTACGCCCCGAGCGTGTTAAAGAGTTTGAACTGGGTGGCGAATTCAGGTTCCTGAACGACCGCCTTGGTTTAGATGTGACCGTTTATCAGCGTACCCGCCAGGACCAGATACTTGCTGTACCTATTGCACCGGGTACGGGCTATACTTCCGAACTGGTAAATTTTGGTTCGGTTCGTAACCGTGGTATCGAGATCGCATTTAACGCAAGCCCGGTAAAAACAACGGATATAAGCTGGGATCTTTCTTACACCTTCTCTAAAAACCGCAGCATTGTAACTAGCCTGCCAGATGGTTTGGATAAAGTTATCCTAAACTCAGATGGTTACGGTGGCCAGTTTGTTGCGGTTAAAGGCCAGCCTTTAGGTTTATTACAGGCGCCGGTTCCGCAATACGATCCGCAGGGGCACATTGTGGTAGATGGCCAGGGCTACCCTATTGCTGCTGCAGAAAACGGCACATACGGCAACTTCCAGCACGATTTTGTGATGGGCCTGAGCAACAGCATCCGCGTAAAGAACTTTTTATTAGGCTTTACATTTGAATGGGATAAAGGCGGCAAATTCTATTCGGGCACGGCCGATCTGCTGAACTTTGTTGGCGCCGATCCGAAAACTACCTACAATGATCGTAACCCTTTCATCGTACCTAACTCGGTACAGGCGGTTACTGATGGCAGCGGCAAGGTTACCTACGTAGAAAATACCACCCCAATAACAGAAGCCAATACCGATGATTATTACTACACCACCTCTAACAAAGCGCAGGCATGGTCAAGAGACATCCTCGACAGGAGTTTTATTAAACTGAGGGAGGTTACGTTAAACTATATGCTCCCTAAAACGCTGGCATCAAAAATAGGCGCATCAAAAGCTTCTATTGGTATATATGGCCGTAACCTGTTTACCTGGTTGCCTGCCGGTAACCACGTAGTGGATCCGGAAGTGTCTAACTACGGCACCGACCTTGCCAGTGAATACGGTGAATTCAGGACCGCGCCACCATTAAGGTACTATGGCGCTTCACTTAAGGTTACATTTTAAATAAAGCATCATCATGAAGATCAATCATATCAAATTAAAAACATTAGTCGCCATTACTGCCGCCTCGCTTACCTTCGGCTGTAGTAAGATCAATGATATCAATGTTAGCCCTAATAACCCATCTATAGATAAAGCCACCCCACAGGTATTGTTCCCTTCGGCAGTTTTATCAACAGCAGGCAATATTGGCGGCGAACTGGATATTATCGGCGGTATATGGTCGCAGTATTGGACACAGTCGCCGGCTGCCAACCAGTTTAAAACCATCGATTCGTATAACCTGCAACGCCAGGATTTTAACGGCACGTACAATGGCTTATTCAGTGGCGCACTGCCCGATTATCAGCTCGCTATCAGCAAAGCCAAAGATGCCGGTCAGTTTCCTTTTTACCTGATGGCAACGGTTATGAAGGCCTACACCTACGAGGTTTTGGTAGACTTGTACGACCAGGTGCCTTATACCGAAGCCTTCCAGGGAGCGGCGAATCTGCAGCCCAAATTCGACGACGGCTTTACCATTTATAAAGGCTTACTGGCCGAGATAGATGCAGCACTGGCTACCAAATACAACGTTACCCTGATTGCAAACGATGCCAAAGCCGATTTTTTATTTGGCGGCAATATGGATAACTGGCGCAAATTTGCCAATACGCTTAAACTGAAAATGTATTTGCGAATGGTTAACACCCATCCGCAGGATGCTGAAGCAGGCGTAAGGGCTTTATACGCAGCGCAGGCCGACTTTTTGGATACCAATGCCGGCGTAAATGTTTTTACCGATGCAACAGATCAACGTAACCCTATCTATGCTTACACCGTGTTTAACCTGGGTGCAAACGATCTGCGTGCCAGCAAAACCTTCACCAGCTGGTTAACCGCAAATGACGACCCGCGCGTTACCAATTATTTCGGCACCGCATCGCCAACCGCTATCGACCAGGGCTACTACAATGCACCGCAATCTGCCCAGCCGGGTTATTACAGTGCTACCGCGCCTAAATTTGCGGCAACAGATCCGGTTTACTTCCTTACCACTGCAGAATCATACTTTTTACAGGCGGAAGCGGCTGCACGCTACAATGTAGGCGGAAGCGCAGCATCGCTGTTCAACGCAGGCGTACAGGCAGCTTTTGCCCAGTATGGTTTAACCGCCCCAACCGGCGCTGCTTACACCTACCCCAACGGTACGCTGCAGGCCAACTTACGCGCTATCATTTACCAAAAATGGGCATCGTATCCAAATTCGCATACCATCGAAGGATTTTTTGACCAGGAGCGTACCGGTTACCCGGAACACAGCCCCGTTTATTCGTTAGATGCCGGTTACGTTGCCGGGCAATGGGTTTACTCTAAAAACGGTGTAACGGGTGGCAAGTTTCCAAAACGCCTGGTTTACCCGGATTCTGAAAGAAGCAGGAACGCAAACACCCCTGCCGAAGTGCCCATTACCACACCCGTATGGTGGGGATTACCAAACAATTAACATTAACTATCAAGATCATGAAAAAATATTTAAGTTATATGGTGATGATGCTGGCAGGGGTTTTACTCTTCTCTTGTCAAAAAGAATCATTTAATTACAAGGAGGGCTACGTTGGCGGCTCCAAGATCACTACTTATCCAACCATCACCCTTGCCGGAGACGATTATATGCTGGTTACTAAAGGCGGTACTTTTACCGATCCGGGCGCAACTGCCAAAGCAGGCGACGCCGATGTACCGGTAACCGCAACCACCGTAGATGTAAATACAGCTGGTGTTTATACCGTAACCTATACGGCAACAAATTCCGATGGTTTTTCAGCAACCGCAAGCAGGCACGTAATTGTTTATTCAACAGATGCAAGTGCACAGGGTAACGACTACTCGGGCAATTACGCCCGTAACACCAACGGCTCGGTAGCCGAGTGGACCAAACTGGCACCAGGCGTTTACTCGGTATTTAACCCGGGCGGCGCGCCGGGTACCGATCTTACGGTGATTGTTTTTAACCCAACCGGCAGCACCATATTTATTCCGCAGCAAAATGCAAGCGACGGTAGTTCTACCAGCTCTTCTTCAGAATCTACTGTTGCCGGTGCAGGCGGTACGCTTAGCAGCTATAAAATGGTCATCGTGAATCCTGGTTATGGTGCTTCGGTAAGAACGTTTAATAAAATTTAATGCAATTGAAATGAAAAAGAAAAATACGATATTTTGCCTGCTGGCTGCTGCGCTTGGCGTAGTAACCTTAAACTCCTGCCAAAAGGATGAAAAAATAGGCGGCACGGCGGTTCAAAACCTGTCCGGCGAATTTTGGGTAAAACTAGATGGCGGTGCCGACCCTACCGGTACGTTCGACGATAGCTACTACACCATATCTACCTACAACACTGCTTCAAACAAAGCCGACAGTATGTGGGTTGATGATGGTTTTACTTCGGCTACGGGGAAACCCTTCTGGCAAATAAAGGGTAAGGTAGCTGTGGATGTAAACAGCCGTACATTTTCGGGCACCAACATTGCCAACCAGGATTACGACAGTAAATTCACCATCTTAAACGGTAAAATTTTGCCAAAGGCGGCTACTGCACCGGGCACAAAAACCAAAACCGACTCTATTTACATGGAGATACAGTTTGATGACGACCCGGTACCAGGCACCGTACACAAAATAGGTGGCTATGCGCGCACCCGTTTTGATGCGGATGATCATTACTAAACGCAAACCCCCTCAATTAAAAATGCCGGCCCTAAAAAAGCCGGCATTTTTTGTACAGGTAGTTTTGGTGAATATGGCACATTAAGGCTGATATATTACCGCTAGGTTTGTTACTTAGTTATAATCGTTTGTCGAATTATAAGATCAGTTAATTGAATTGCAAAAGGCCATTCACGCGAGGTGAGTGGCCTTTTAATTTTGGCGATAGGATTGTGTTGCGGGTGGGATGTGATCAGGTTTTGTGGGGTATAAGGGCAACAAAGGCATAAAAAATAGCTTTTTGTCTGGTATATTGCTTCATACATTTGTATCTTAGTAATTATCTACTCAGACTAGTAATTTTGTGAGCATGTCGAACAAATCCTCCAACAGTCAATTATCTCTTTTTACGCAATCAATTGCGCCGCTCGACGCATCTAACTACCAAACGGTTGCAAAGCTTTATGAAGCTAAGGTAGCCAGTTTACGATCTGTGATAACACGGTTACGCGAGGAAGACTTGAAAAAAGGTTATGCTTTTTTAATTTTTGACGATACTTTGCCTGAAGACCAGGCTTATTATGAATATCCCGATGGCCGTATCTGTATCGAACAATTAGACAAGCGCAATATAGAAATCCCCCGTGTTTTGGTAAAAGCCCTCAACCGCAAGGAGTCGGATGCGGTGAGAAAGAAGTATGCCCTCGCAGGATAAACCCCAGTTGTTTATCATTACCGGAAGTAATGGGGCAGGGAAGTCGACGCTAAAACAGACCCTGCTTCCAAATGCATTTTCAGATCTGGATATTTATAAATCTTCCCCTATCAAAATTAATTATTGCTCCTTTAGAACCTGATATTTCGCTATACGAATAAGCGCCGCAATGAGTAAATGCATTTTATCAAGCGAATAATCGGTGACGTTATAAAGGCAGTGCGCTACATTGTTACGTAGGTTTATACCACCTTCGTTCGCGAAAAGAAATTTGAAAAACCGAACATCTTCCTTGTCAAAATACGCTTGCATACGTTCGTCATCCAAAACATTATGTAAGTAGGCTTCCTGAGTCCCCTTCTTACCGGCAACTGTCGTGGAAATATTTAAACGTTCTGCAAAATTTCGGAGCAACCCCTCAATTTTCAAAGTTAAACTATCGATTGAAAGCATAAAGCTTGGAGTATACCCTGCACCCCAAACCCAACATTGAACTTGTACAAAATATTCAACAATGGCGGGCGCCAGCATTGAAATCCAATTAAACGATATATTATCACCAGACAAATCTGTTTCGATGTAAGGCTCACCCAACCAAGTATGATTTTTTAAGAACCCTAAGAAGTTACGATAATTTAGCTGGCCCGATTTAATACCCGGAACAAAAACGTTGTGAAGATATTGCAAAGTGTAGTACTGAAGATATTTGCTGTAAGCCTCATGAAATTTTTTATCTTCAACTGAGTCGTCGTGATTGGTTCTGATATTTTTGTTATTGTCAAATTGAACCATAGTAAAGAATTCGAAAGTGAATTTAATCCCGTTGACCTTTTTGGAAATATTTGAAGCATTGGGGAAAAACCAGCCTTCGATCAAACTTGCATAAATTTCATCAGGAGTTCGTCGCAATAATTTTTTGCATTCGCTTTCGACATGCTTCCGCAATACCTCATATTGCTTAACTTCCTCTTCGCCCGCAGATATCTGAACTTTAGTAAGCTTGATTTCCGGTTTCAGTTCAAACAATGCTTGCTCGGCCTGTTTTCGTTTTTCCGTGTGACCTGCATTTCTGTAAGCTGCTATCGCTGAGCTGAGAGCTTTTGCTTTCAACCAATTACGTTCGGGCTTAGTTTCGCCGTCCGCGATGTATATATGCGTATCACCTAATCCCTCATGCCAGATTTTCACGTCAGTGCCCAGCCTTATAGCCAGCTTTATCGCATTCTCAAAATAACCATGTGTCCATAAAAATTTATCTTTTTTATTGGCCTGATTCGCTATTTCGGTTTCAAAAATCTGCAATGCGCCATTGAAGTCTGCTGGTTTAAATAAAGCTTTAGTCTCTAGCATGGTCCCCAATAGTGAGTCTTTGATGTAAAAAGGGATTATGGGTGTTTTATACAAGGTATCGGATATCAATACTTTAAGTTCATCTACCTTAAACTTAGTTTCCGCGCAAAGGGAAATCAGCCTATCAAGTAATTGACTTATTTGTAAAAGATTGTGGTCATCAGCATCAATGTCAAATTGTTGCAGATAAAGCGGAATTTGAAACATGTAGCCCTCAATAGCACGAGTTGCAAAACCCTTATTTTTCACGCCTTTAGGGCCACGCCAGATTAGGTGATGATAACGAGCCGATAAAACGGGATTGATAGCCTCGCTGCACCGGCTCTGCAAATATTCAAAAGCTTTCGACTGGAAATTATCCAACTCAGGAAACTCACTGAATATGCCTGGCTCGGCGCCGGAGGAAGTACTATAAACAAACGGTTCGACACCGTGAAAGCCGAATAGAAAAGCTTCCAACTCCCACTGAGCTAATTGCTTTTCCTCCGTATTTTCCGTTTGATTTCTATAGTCTACCAGTACATCAACTATTTGATGATTTCTCGTCAACAATAACGCTTCCTTTTCGAGGAGTCCATAAAGCTGCTCCATGACTTTTACTTCAGTAATATTAATCTTTCCCTTTTTCATATCAGCAGAGTATTAAAGCCTATCGAATCCTTTCCATCATTTATTATACATTGTTGGGATTTGCTCTCCTTTTCAAGTTTCCATTGATTTAAAAGTATTAGCACGAGATCGCTAACTTCATTCATTGCCGAAGCAAAATTCATTTTGAGTTCTAACGAAAATGAATCTGTTTTTGGGCCAACAGCTACTCTAATCGGTTTTGACTTATCAGTGCGAAGTTCCTTTGTCGCGAACAAATGCTGATCGCTTAAATGGATATGACCGGAAGTATTTTTGTAAGTTTCCAATACTCCATTGAACAACTTGTCGAGATTTATTGCTAAATAATTGTCTGTCAAAAGATTATTCTTAATATCCCTATACCTATTGATAGGTTTTCCTTCTATAAAATGGCTGAATAAATTATCCCTGCTTTTAACAAGAAAAAAAGCGTAGAATCGAAGTGCATTATCCAATTGTAATCTAATTAATGGAATTGCACACAAGTAATTTTCATCCTTAATTAACAGATGAAATCCATTGATTAATTGGATTGCTCTGTTAGCGATTGCTGTTGACAACAAATCCATCGTATACATATTTTGGTTATCCGCTTTAATTATCTCGCCACTTAGATCTACATATTTTTTTCCATACGTAGCCATTTCTTCAATCAGGCTATATAACTTTGATGCCATTTCGTCCATACTCATAATTTTAATTCTACAAAGGAAATTGTTTAATGCGCAACCTATCTGCGTAGTAGAAAAAAATTATTACATCAAGTATTAACTAAAAGTATTTTAAAAGACTTCAGTTTCAGAGAACGAGATGAGTTTTGCGCTCGTTGGTGTTGTCACTAACGACAAACTAGGGTCCTTCATTAACCGAATATTAACCTTGCATTTAAATACAAATTAACGGCATCCGGTTTGTTGGTCACAAGACCATCAAAGGCAGAATGTTTTCATGGTGGCTACTTTGCGTTTGGGCACATGCGTGCGCTAGCGGAGGTAAAGAAGGCATAGCAGCCATATCTGTAAATGATTACCTGACTTTTGTTAATTGCTGTAATTGGTTTTATTCCGTTTATAAATAGAAAAAATAATTAAGCCAATAGCGTTAACGTAACAAAAAAACATTAAAAGCACTAAACCAATACTTGCGTGCCCAAAATCAATATTCATCATTTCGCTATCCCTTAAATATTGGTGCAGTTTGTTTATCAGCTCAAAATAAAAATATATACCAATGAGGTAAGCCCACGCAGAGATTAGGGCCACAAGCATTTTACTGTTACCTAAAAGCTTGTAAACGCCAAAAGAAATCCCGGCAAAAACCAGGTAAATAAGCAATAGTGCAAGCGAATCGTCCATGGGGTTAAGTTAATTATAAACCGGATTATTCAGGGTTCTATTAGTATCGCCAATTGAATCTGACGTTTTTTACACCTAAGATAAATCATAACGGCGGCAGATACCATTTCCTGAGATAGGAGATAATCCGCAGCGTACTAATCGTCGCTACGGCAATCCCCTGGGCGGGTTCTTCGCCCAGCCAGCCTCTTAGCGCAAAGTACACCAGGCCGCCGGCAATGCAGGTTGTTGCATAAAGCTCTTTCACGTGGAAAAGTGCGGGGATATGGTTCAGCATGATGTCCCGCACCACGCCGCCGAAACAGCCTGTTATGGTCCCAAGCGCAATGCACACACCCGGGCTAAAGCCCAATGTAAGGCCCTTATGAATGCCGATAACCGTAAACAGCCCCAGGCCCAAGGCATCCAGCACCATCAGGGTACGCTGGAAATTGCCCATCCATTTCCTGAACTGCAACGCAACGGCCACCGTGGCCAAAATAATGAGCAGTGTGTGCGTATCTTTAAGCCAGGCTACCGGCGTGGCGCCGATCAGCACATCCCTTACCGTACCGCCGCCAAGGGCCGTTACGAAGGCAATCACCAGCACGCCGAAGATATCCAGCTTTTTTGCTAAAGCAGCGTACACGCCCGACATGGCGAACGCCACCGTTCCCAGGACTTCAATGATGTAAGAAAAATTTGCCAGCGAAATCATAAGAGCCGCAAAGGTAAACATTTGCGGGATTTGGTTTTGCCCACTAATGACCCGCTCCGAAACAGCTACGTAGATTTAACCTTACTCTTTCAACAACCTAACTTCGTAAACCGGGCCTGCCACCGCGCCGTTTTCGGCTACGATCTTTACCCTGAAGGATTGATTATCGGTGTATTTGATATCAGCGGGTAAGGCATATTCTTCGGTAAAGAACTCATCGGGTTTGGCGTTCTTCAGGTCCACCTTTGCCACTTCGCGGTCGTTGATCATGATAGTGAACCGGTGGTTCCATTCGTTGCCGTAATAGGTGATGCTCAGTTTTTTGCCTTCGTGATTTTTATCGGTAAGCAAATAGCTGAACCATCCGCCCGCAGCGCGCCAATGGCGGTTAAAAGTTACACCGCTAAAAGTGCGTTCACTCTCCATGAAATGGTCAGATTCGGGCTGCTGTTCGCCAGGGCTAACCACGTCGATCGTTTTGGCCATCAGGTTTGCTATCCGGGTATCCTCATCGGCCATTTTTTGCTGCAAAGCGGCGAAACCATTTGCAGATTCTTTACGCCAGTACACTACATAGCGGGCGTTGTGTATTTTATAAAAGGGTACCAGTTTTAAATTCTTGTACCTGGGCTGATAAATCAAATCCTGGGCAGTAAACGTTAAGGGCGCGCTATTATCGCGCTGTATCATCGAAGCATCGTTGTTGGCATCGCTCACAAAAGCCGGCATATCCGTTATTTTGTATAGCTCGCCCCGCGCCGAATGCCCCATACGGCTATCATCTGCATTAAGTCCCTGTTCGTTGGCGGTATCAACTACGGCGGCCAGCACAATGGGCCCGCGCAGCACAGCCTCGTAATTAGAACCATCCGGAAGCCTTTCAGTAGTTGTTTGCATGGGCAAGGTTACCGCTACCACGTCGCCTTTGCGCCATTTCCTGTTTAACGCTATATAGGACGAAGCCGTTGGCTTAACCAATTGCTTAACGCCATTTATGGTGATGCTTAAGCTACCCGGTTTTACCCAGGCCGGATACCTGATATTCAGCGTGAAATTGCTTTTTACAAGGTTATCGATCTTTAGCCGTGTGGTATTATTTTCGGGGAAAGCAGTTGCCTGCGTTAAGGTCAGGCCTTTCTCTTTCCATTTCAACTGAGAAGGGATAAAGAGATTCACGAACAGCGCATTGGCCGAATGGCTGTAAATCATCTTCTCATACTTAGCGTGGTTCTCCATACCCGAGCCTACGCAGCACCACATGCTGGTTTCGGGCTGAGAATAAACACGGTAATGCCCCGGTCGCATGGGCGTAAAATATACAAAGCCCCCCTGCCCCGGCCGTTGCGTGGTGAGGATATGGTTGTACAGGGCCCGTTCGTAGTAATCCATATAAAGGCCCTTAGGGTCTGATAAATACAACTGCTCGGTAAGTTTAAGCATGTTGTAGGTATTGCAGGTTTCGGGGCCCTCCACGCTCGATATCATAGTAGAGAAATCTGCCGCGGGGTTGAAATGCTCGCGCACGCTATTGCCTCCTGTAGCAACCGAGCGGTGGTTCACCACCGTTTGCCAAAAGAATTTCGCGGCGTTGTTATAGCTGGTATCTTTGCCTAAGTCGGCAATGCGTTTAAAACCGATAATTTTTGGTATTTGCGTGTTGGCGTGTAAGTTATCCAGCTTATCCTTACCATCTTCAAGCGGTTGTAAAATGGCCTGCTGCGAAAAGGCGTACGCCGCATCAAGGTACTTCTTATCTCCGGTTATGCTGTAAACATCGGCAAGCACTTCGTTAACGCCGCCATGTTCGTTTTGCAGCAATCGCTGCATTTGCTCGGGCGTTAATACCGATGAGATGCCCGTAAACCAATCGGCAAATTTGATGAGCATTGCCTTTGCGGTTTGGTTACCGTCGTACAAATAGGCATCGCGCAAGCCTGCAAACATCTTGTGGATATTGTAGAAAGGCACCCACTTTTTATTAAATGTTTCGAAATTCCCTTTGTGTACATCTACCCACAGCTGGTGGCTGCCGGGTACACCACCCAGGTAACCATCGCCGTTTTTATCCTGGCAAAGCTTCAATTCGGCAATGGTGTAATTTAAACGTTCTAATATTCGCTTATCGTTGGTATTGGCGTATAGCATGGCCAATGCAGAGAGATAATGCCCGGCGATATGCCCATCCAACCCGGAGCTTTCCCAGTTGCCATAACTTTCCGACTTTTTAGGAAGGCCCGCCTCGCGCCTGAAGGGAGCCAGGAGTTTGTCGGGGTTCAATTTCAAGACGTAGTTAAGGTCGGTCAGCTCCTGTTCTTTGAAAATTCCCGGCAAAAGTTTCACATCCCGCAAAGGGAACTCCTGCAGTGTAGCGCTGGTCTGCGCCTTCAGCAAGGCGGGGATAAGCAAGAAGAATAAGCAAAACCGTTTCATATCTCTCATCTATTGTAGCATATCTATACGCCGCTATAAGCTTATTTTACCAGGAATTTGTAGGTAGTTTTTGTTTGATACGTTTGGCCCGGTTTTAACAGCGTGCTTGGGAAAGTAGGCTGGTTAGGCGAATCGGGGAAATGCTGGGTTTCCAGGCAAAATGCTGAACGGTGAGGATATGCTGCACCGCCTTTGCCATCATGCGTTTCGCCGGTTAAGAAGTTACCGCTGTAAAACTGCAGGCCGGGTTCGGTTGTGTAAACCTCCATGGCAATGCCGGTTTTTGTGCTGGATACCGTTGCAACCGGCGTGGTTGCATTGCCTTTATTGAGCACGAAGTTATGGTCATAACCTTTGCCGTTGGCCAATTGCTCGTCGGTTACGTTAATATCCTTGCCGATAGTTTTTGCAGTAAGGAAATCGAAGGGCGTGCCTTTAACGGGTTTCAGCTCCCCTGTTGGGATCAGCGTTTTATTCACCGGCGTAAACGCATCGGCATTTATCTGCAGTACGTTATCCAGTATGGTGCTGTCGCCCGCGCCGTTTAAATTAAAATAGGCGTGGTTGGTCAGGTTCAGTATCGTTTCTTTATCTGTTTTCGCGGTATAAGCAATTTCGAGGGCGTTATCATCGGTAAGGGTGTACACCACGTTTACCGATACGGTGCCCGGGTAACCACCTTCGCCATCGGCCGAGGTGTACTCCAGAGTAAGCGTTTGACCGTTTTGAGAAGCCGTGAATACCTGCCCGAAGAAGCCTTTAGAACCGCCATGCAGCGTGTTCACGCCATCGTTCAGATCGGCCTGGTAAGCTTTGCCAGCAACCGTGAACTTGCCATTGGCAATGCGGTTGCCATACCTGCCGATGATAGCACCAAAGTATGGCTCACCCTTTTTTTGATAGTCCTTTAAGTTCCGATAGCCTAATACTACATCGGTAAGCTTGCCGCTTTTATCAGGCACCAATAAACGAACAACGCGGCCACCGTAATTGGTTATGCTAACGCTTGCGCCATTTTTGTTGACCAATTTGTACAGTTTTACGCTTTTGCTGTTGATGGTGGTATCGAAACTTGCGGTGTCGACGCTAAGCGTTGCCGTAGTTGTGTCTTTGGCCGATTTATCGGCAGATTGCGGACCGGTACAGCTAACAGCTATGCATGTTGCAAGCCCGGCTAAAATGAGTGCGGAATTCCTTAAATTCATCATATAGGTTATTGTAGCATGCGCAGCATTATAGGAGCGTACGCAATTGTTTATAATTGGCAAGGCGCATAGGGCACCTTAACTTTGGTTAATTAGTCCCAAATATGAAAAATTTATTTTAATTGTAATATAAACACTTAATATAATTTTTGTTACCATTATGTTGCGTGGCTTAACTATGTCCGCGAATTCAATTAAGGGCAATAAAATACCTCAGGCAGGGCCAGTATTAATAAGTGTACAGATACCACTTATTCACTCATTGAATTTCCATGCATGGGACATGTTTTTCCAATTTTATTTTATAGAAAATTTGGGGCGAAGTCGTAAAATTGGAATGCGCTGATAAAATATCTTCGTTCGCCGCCTTCAAATCAATTTATCAAATTAATTTTGCTGGATAATCTATCCCCATGCACCTCACCCATAAACTCCTCCCCTTCGCCCAACTCACCGTAGATGAACTATACCAACTACTGCGCCTGCGTAGCGAGGTATTCGTAGTAGAACAGAACTGTGTGTTTTTAGACCAGGACGATAAGGACCAGCAATGCCATCACCTGTTGTTGTATGCCCACGGCCAGCTTGCCGCGTATTGCCGGTTGGTGCCTGCCGGTTTATCGTATGCAGAACCAGCAATCGGGCGGGTAATTACTTCGCCTGCTTTTAGGGGCAGCGGGCTGGGCCGAAAGGTGATGGAACTTGCCATACAAGGCTGTAAAGACCTTTTTGGCCCGCAGGATATCCGCATTGGCGCGCAAACCTATGCGCTGCCGTTTTACCGTTCGCTGGGCTTTGCTACCGATGGCGAAACCTATGATGAAGACGGGATAGAACACATTGAGATGGTAAGGAAGCTTACCTAATTGAGATGCTAACGGCCGTTTGTAAATTGGCCTTTGACTCCAACTCAATTGCGAATACAGTGTATTCGCAATTGGGAATGTGCGGTAAAACTGGCGAAATAACTCTATCTGCCGTTTCGAGAATCCGCTACCATATTCCGGCTCTAATTGATCAGCAATGAATTTAGTTAGGTAATTACCATAATCAGCCCGGTCTTTCCCTTGCTGCTCTTCTTCGAAAATGCGCTGCCCAATTTGCCAATACATCAATGTGCGCTCATGGTCAACCAGCCTGATAGGCGGTAGGATGTTGCTCGCAATTGTTATATATATCCGATTAGCTTTTATCGCCTGTATACGTAATCGGGGGGCAAAACATTCCTTATAGATTACTTGTGCTTACCAACAAATAGGCCACGTAACGTTGGTAACATGGCCTATTCATAACGTTATTATTACTTTAACTCTGTAGTTGCAGATTTCGTAATTGTAGTGTTCTTTAATTCGGTAACCGTGTTCAAACTGATGTTCTCAACATTTTTAAACGTTATCCGGGGTTCTCCTGTCGGCTTTGCTATACCAAGATTACTAGCTTGCACACCAATTACGTCATCAAAGAAAAATACAGGGCGGTGGTCGGCTGTTAAAGACATTACTTTAATGTTGTGCATGTTAATGTTTTTTACATGTCTCACATAAAAACCATAAGAAGGCGTTATGCCATGTCGTTCAGGTTCAGGATAGTCTGTAATAACTTCTGGCATATCTCTCTTAGACTGCGCCAGCGTTCCGCCGCCTGTAGTGTATATACGGATATCATGCAGACTAACATCATCAATGTAAGCTGATGGAATTCCACTAATAATTGAAGCTTGTCTTGGGTCGACGTTGTAGGCTACTATGTTTCCAATATTAACTCGTTTCAACTGACCAGGGAGGGTGCCTTCAGGCGCTCGCATTCTGCCTCCGATCCGCAAATAGATGGGGGAGTTAACAATATCCCTCATGGTAATATTATTTACTGTTACACCCTCAATTGAAGCCCCATCAGTTGTTTCTATTGCTAAACCGCGGCAGTAGTCAAATACGCAGTTTGAAATAGTAATATTCTTAAACCCGCCATTCGATTCTGTTCCAAACTTGATCCGGCCAAAAGGTCCACGATCAAAATTATCTGATGGCGGCATCCTTTTATAAGTACCGTCTAACACGGAGCCCATGTTGTAGCCGCTTACAATGCAATTAGTGATAGTAACATTTTCCGTTGTGCGAAGTTGATTTAGCGCAAAGCTGCTTTTTAAACAAATGCCATCATCATTTGGTGAATTAACCCTGCAGTTGGAAACCGTAACATAGTGGCAGCAATCTATGTCAATTCCATCGCGGTTGGTGTCGATTTTAAGGTTATCAAGGGTAAAGTTGTCAACGCCAGTTGCCAGTATGCCAAACCAACCGCCTTCATAAATTGTAAAATCGCGCAGTAAAACATTTTTGCAGCGTTTTAATGCGATAGACTTATTTCCCCTTTTATCGCCCTTTTCGTTGTATCGAACAAGGCCTTTACCATGAATTATGCCGGTACCGGTTATCGACACATTTTCCAGATCTTCACCCCATATTAAACTATTATGCCAATGGCTATGCCCAAAATCCTGATATTTATCGTTTTCAGGTACTTCGGGTTCGTCGTAAATACCTCCTTCGGCAATAGTTGCTGCAATAATTGTAGCACCTTGGTCTATTAATAAATTAATATTGCTTTTAAGGCGAATTGAACCGCACAGATAATTGCCTGCCGGTACTAATACCGTCCCACCTCCGTTGGCAGCAGCAGCTTCAATGGCTTTATTAATACCAGGTGCGTCCATCGATTTTCCGTCGCCTTTGGCACCGTAATTTTTAACATTGTAGACATTATCTGCTGCGTAAACGCAAAATGAACAGTTGATCAACGCAATGAGAAAAAATATACGTTTTACAACTTTAGGAAATTTGGTCTTTATAATCATAGTGTAGTGTTAATTAATGGTGTCATCTAAGCAACGTTGATATTGATAATCTAACAGGGGCCAGCTTTAAGGTTGATATCCAGAATTTTGCTTGAAAACATCCCTATTTGTAGCGTTTAAAATTTCATTTACCGGAATTGGGCGCACGTTATGCATGGTAGCAATATACAAAGCGTCCGGATTATACTTTTAACGCGTTCCACAATGTGGTAATAGCAAAAAAATGCGATTAGGAACTTTAAACCGGTATAAAAACCCGAATGTATTGTTTTTTCCATAACCTTGCATCAAGGTTTTAAAATTGGTTTGCACAACCATTGTTATTGCCGCATAACAGCGAGTGTGTCTGCATTTTCCCGCTTTATATTAATTAGTTTAGCTGTACCATATTCCAGTTGCCGAGGTTTTACGCAGGTTAAGATCTTCATATTATGATAGCTGAAATATCTTGTCCATTGTTATCCATTTTTCACCTTCTTTAGCCCAGGGCAATGGCTCTTGAAATTTCCACGCCAGGTTTTCCCATTCCTGTGCTTTAGGATCTGCCGCGTCTGGAGGCGCTTTTTTCTCAGCCGAGAAAGTGTTATATTTACAATTAAAAACAGATCTCTGTGAAACCCAACATTTATCTCCCCCTTCTTTTTCTTCTATTTCCCGTATTATCAGTGAGACATTTATAATTCTATTAGTATTCAATTTACCTGCGAACCTGTATAAGCGGAGTAAAAGGAAAATATAATTAAATAAAGAACCCGGTAGCATATGATTTTGAAAACGATCAGGTTAAATATAATTCAGTATTAAATAAAAAATGAGAAGGAAACATTTAAGGTTTAAAGTTTTAATTGGTATTACAATTTGTTTAATTGCATTTTGCTCTATTGGCAATGCGCAAACACCTATTGCTACTACAGATGCCCAAATGCAACAATGGCGCGATGCAAAGTTTGGGCTTTTTTTGCACTGGGGTTTATACTCGCAGGCAGCAGGCGATTGGAAAGACAAGCCGTATAAAGGCAATGAGCATTTTATGATCTATGAAAAACTTTCGCTGAAAGAATATGGCAGTTTGGCTAAAGACTTTAACCCAACCTCATTTGATGCCGGTAAATGGGTAAAAGCAGCTAAGCAGGCCGGAATGAAATACATAATTATTACATCCAAACATCACGATGGCTTTGCCATGTTTAACTCCCATACAAACGATTATAATATTGTAAAACAAACCCCTTTTAAACGAGATCCTCTTAAAGAGCTTGCCGATTCTTGTAAAGCATACGGGATGAAGTTAGGTTTTTATTATTCTTTGGGAAGAGATTGGGAGGATCCGAATGTAGCTACCGATTGGCCAACAAAGGGAGGCAGAAGTAATGTGGTTGATTATCCAAATGAAGATGCAAAAGATTTTTCGAAATACTTTGAAAGAAAAGTAAAACCTCAGGTAAAGCAATTACTTTCTGAATATGGCCCTGTTAGTGTTATTTGGTTTGATACACCCGAACGGATAAGCAAGCCTCAAAGTGAAGAGTTGTATGCAATGGTCAAATCGTTACAGCCAAATTGTATAGTAAACAACCGTGTGGGCAACGGGTGGGGCGATTTTAAAGTATCCGAGCAGCAGATCACAGATAAAACAGATAATCAACCATGGGAGTCTTGCATTACCATGAGTAAGGGTTGGGGTTATAATAAGCATGATACGGAATGGAAAAGTCCCGAGCTTATTGTGAGGCAACTGGTTGAGGTTGTTTGTAAGGGTGGGAACCTTTTATTGAATATTGGCCCCAAGGGTGATGGAACTTTTCCTCCACAGGCAATTGAAAGATTAAAAGCTGTTGGGAAGTGGATGAATATAAACAGTGAAGCAATTTACGGCACAAAGCCATGGATGGTTGCCGGAGAACAGGTATCTGAGGTTACACTTAGTTCAAGCGCAATAAAAATAGATGTTGATAATGATGCCACTTCTAAAGCAATACTGCCCGACATTTATTTTGCGGCAAAAGGGAAAGTGATCTACGTTTTTGCACGTAGCTGGAAGCAACCGGCTATAAATATCAAAAGTATTAGTGCTGATAAGTTTACGGTGGCCAAAGTAACCTTGCTTGGGGCAAAAACTGCGGTTAAATGGAACCAAAATAAAAACGGATTAAACTGTAGTGTGCCATCTGTGTTGCCCGATGAAATACCTGTTTACGTATTTAAAGTGCAATTGAAGTAATTATACTGCAGCATGAATAATGTTGAATGTTTGTATTACTCCCTGAGTTGTTTATTTTTTGGCAGGATGGCCAAAAAAACCTTTTCAAACAAAAAGGAGCTTCTTTTGCAAGAAGCTCTTTTTGTTTGAATTTGCGACCTGTTGGGTGGTCTTTGTGATCCCGCTGGAACGAAAAATCATTTATTCGGGCGATTATATAAGTAATTATTAAACAGACACTTACATAAGTGTTAAAAGTGTTTTTTGAAATAAGGGCACTGTTTTGGGCATTGACAGATGAAAAAGTACTGAATTTTGGTGCTCTAATATCCGATAAATTGATGCCTTGATTTTAATGTAATAGTTTAATATTCAATTATTTATAAGTAAATGCCCATTTTTAATGATTGTATTTTTTTGTCGTTTTTGAAAGTGAACCTGCTGAATTACGACCCATGATCCCTGTGAAAATCTTTAAACGCTCCGGCTTGGATGATTCAAATTATATGTAATTGCATATAAATATATCTAAAGTGGCATTTTTATATGCAATTGCATATAAACTCAGATTTGTGTTCAGCGTCAAAATTTCATATAAATTGAGCTTGAGTAGTAATTCAATTATCATTCAGTCCATCAAGGATGGCGTTCCATAAAGTAGTCGGGCGGCCTGTTAGTATTCGGGCTATCCGTTCATGTAATTCAGGTGATTCCTGCAGGAGCTGCCCGATCTTTCGGCCGATGACCCGGGCGCAGACTAATGGAATATATTCACGATCCTTCGTGTCATAATAGTCCATGACCTCGAAATGGTCGCTATAAATATCCACGTCTGAGATATCAAAGTAATTGGCGATAATGTGCTCGATATCCGTGATGTCCTTGGTGCGGCCTGGCCTGTCGTTATTGGCGATCAGTTTGAGAAGAATTATGCCTTCCAAAGTGCAGACCCGTATATTCAGTTCTTCGCTGAGCTGTACAGCTTCGGCATAGGGAAACACCTCGCTGAAGCCCGGCATATTCAGGATAAACATGGGGTCGGTCAATTTGATCTCACGCTGTTCATTTTCGATATCGCCAAAGGGTAGTAGGTCAATTTCAATAGCATTCTGATAATATAGTTTAATAGCTTCGGTTTCTTGGGCAGTAAAGTCACCGGAAGCGATCAATGCTTTTTTTATGGCCGTGTACTGCGCTTGGTCGCTCACCATTACAGCAATGTCAACGTCTTCCGTCGCCCGTGCGCGTATATTTTCGTCTTTTAGTGAAAATTGGATATCACGGGCAACGGCACCTACCAGATAAAAGTCGATGTCCAATTCACCAAATACCTTTTCTATGCCAGCCAGCATGTTTAATAATGGTTGGGTCAGCATGTTAATCTAAGTATTGTTTTTTTAATCTTTCAGCGGTTTCGCGGTTCCTGCTGTCGAGGCTGGTGGCCAGGTCGGCATAAGCCAGCAAAGGCGGGACAGTAACTTGCGTTTCTTCCTGGATGTCTTTCCAGAACTGATGCAGAATTTCCACCGGCCCCTCCGGATCGGGTAACAATTTTAGTTCCTTCATAACTTCCTGTCGGAAGTTTATTGCGTATATGGTGAATTTTTCCGGCCTCAGATAGCCGGTCAGCAGTGCTCCGGCATTTTCCCCGCCCCAGTGAAATGTTTTTGGTTGCAGTTCTTTCCAGTGATCGGTAAGGCTTTTATCGACAAATCGATAAGTGCCCGCGGTGATCTTCGGGCGGAGGATATTGCGATAAGCTTCGGCCCAACGGCCAAACAATTCTTCCCGGCGCTCAATGAATACGGTTTTATTTAGCCCTTCTTTTAAATAGCCTTCACGACCCATTTCGTCCATCAGCGCACCGACATTGCCCAGCGCAATATCTGCCCGGTCAGCGACTGTACGGTAAGGCTGTCTTAGAAGTTTGGGGTCGTTGAGCAGGGCAAACAGGAATTTAATACCGGCTGTTTTCCAGAGTTTGCCCTGCGGTGCGGTGCGGGTTTCGGTGACTTGCTGGTCGTTGATATAAATATAGATGCCCTCGGTCTGGATATAACAATTTCCGGCCAATTCCAGGTAATTAATCTGACGGTGTCGCAGCTCATCTTTCATGGGTTTGGTGATATACCCGCAGATCAGCAGGGTATCCCGTCTTCTGTAAAAGTTTGGGGTCTGTACCACAGGTATGGTGTTGCCACGCACTTCGTTTTTGATCTCTACATAAAATTCCACGGTGATTCCGCCGAAGGTCAGGGCAATGGTGCCGTCACGCTCAGCATAATTATCTTTAGCCCTTACGCTCAGATCGCGCATTGTGGCGCCAGTTAGTTCTTGTAGCTTGTCCGTGGCTTGATAAAGTAAATTTCTTTCTTTTATGTTCATTTTTCAATGGTGTTCAATAAACATGAACAATCAAAAATAATGAACATTATGTTTAAATGCAAATATTTGTTCAGAAATAACCAATGTTCATGTAACATGAACATTGGTTATTTTAAATACAGCGATCTTAAAATAAGCATATAGAACCAGCACTCGTTCGGGTTAGATCAAAAAGCATTTTTATCATTTGAAATCAAAACACAGCACCATAAGTTGAAATGATCTGGACCAGCACTCGTTCGGTTAGATCAAAAAACTTTTTTATCATTTGAAATCAAAACACAGCACCATAAGTTGAAATGACCTGTTTATCTTTTTTAGGTATGGCTAAAAAAACATTTTAAACAGAAAAGGCGCATTTTCATGCGCCTTTTAGCTATAAACGTCGACCTGTTGGGTGGTCTTGTGATCCCGCTGGGATTCGAACCCAGGACCCCAACATTAAAAGTGTTATGCTCTACCAGCTGAGCTACGGAATCATCCTTTTCAACTTGTTTCGCTGCTGCCAGCGCTTCCGTTTAAAGTGGTGCAAATATACGCCGATTTTATATTGCCTGCAAGTGTATTTTAAAATTATTTTCAAGTAAAAAATAAGGCTTTCATTATCAGTTATTAAGGGGTGTAAATTCCTATTTTACCCCTGTCGCCTGCAAATAACACCAGGGTTCCCTTCTTTGCCTTACGGCAAACGTTGTAACTTTTGTCGTCTATTTTAATCCAGGATCTACCACTATTAGTGGTAATACAACTTCCGGGTGTGCCCGTGGAAATAAACGTATCGTATTTTAAATACTCTACTGATGATTGGAAACCTACAGGATGCGCGGCTGCAAGTTTCCATTCCGGCCCAATATAACCAATATTCGTTCCATAATACTCAGCTATAGAATCGGCTCTTGTTGGTTTTGAATAGTCACCGCCAACAATCACCGTGCCTTGAACTGTTGCCAGTGAAAAGGCACCCTGGCTCTGTTGCCCGTGCAACACTTTCAGGTCGGTGGCAACCCACTCACGCCGGTCCTTAAAACTGTAAGTAAGCAGGCGGCTTGCTGTGCCGCCGGTGACCAAAGCAATACCTTCTTTACTTACCCGCAGACAGGTGCCGCTTGCCGCAAAGGCCGCTTCACCTTTTAAAGCAGCAGGGGCAGTGGCCATTTCGTTCCAGGTTTCGCCGCCATCTTTGGTTTCCAGCAATAAAAACTTGCCGTTTATCGGGTCGCCCATAATAAAGCCATGCTTTTTATCTGCAAAATCCATGGCATCTAAAAAATATACGCTATCGGTTTTACGGTATTTTTCCTGCCAGGTGGCGCCGCCATCGGTGGTTTTCAATATCACTGCAGGCGTCCCCGAACTCATGATTACAGCCTCTTTGGCAGAGAAGGCTTCCACATCCCTAAAGTCGAACTTCTCGTAGCCTTTCAGCTGCTGAAAAGCCCAAGTTTTACCACCATCGTTACTAATACCCACATTACCACCGCTGCCGCTTACCCAGGCAGTGCTATCGTTTACCACAGATAAGCCTCGCATACTAACGCGGGTGCCATCATGCACCAGCTTAATAGTTTGTGCTTTTAAATTTGTGCCGATGAACAGCAATGCCGGCAATACGGCGCAGATAATGGTTTTCAGTTTCATTTTACACGTGCCCAGTTTTCGCTCCTCCCAAATAAGGATATGCCAATATAGCCACGAATTTTGAGAATATCGCCTTTCAGCGTCATTTTACAGCTGTAGGTTTTGCCCGATTTGGGATCGTAGATGGTGCCGTCTTCATACACGTCGTCGCCGTCGAAAGTAAAATCCTTCAACAACTCGATGCCCAGCTTGGGGCGCGATTGCAGGGCCTTATCGGGGTTAAGCGCATCAAGTTTTGGGTTGCCGTTGGCATCGTTGGGTTCTTTCATCCAGGCCAGCTTGCCGTAGTACTTATCGCCTTTTTTAAAAATAAGCACCTGCCCCTCGCCGCTGGGGTTTATCCATTTGCCTAAGATGGCATCGGCCTTTTGGGCGGATGCCGTAAACGCGCATGCAAGCATAAGCAGCAACGCCACACAAGTTTTCCTGATCATTGAATTATATAATTGGTTATGCCGAAGGTAGCTTTTACAGCCGTAAATGCAAAACGCAGCTTATTTTGCATTTATTTTTATTTGGATGCGCTAAAGCATTATATTTGCAGCCCGCAATAGCTGTATGGCCGCAAGCCAGCAAATATTAAAGGGAAAATCGTTCTATAATGCCCGGATGGCGAAATTGGTAAACGTTGCGGTCTCAGAAGCCGTTGAGAATTGTCTCTTGAGAGTTCGAGTCTCTCTTCGGGCACATCCATTATTAGAAGTCTTAAGTCTGGAGTTTTGAGTCTGAAGTAGGCTTAGCTTTATACTTGAGACTTTTTGTTTGATTATAGGCCCAGGTGGCGAAATTGGTAGACGCACCATCTTGAGGGGGTGGCATTCGTAAGGATGTACGAGTTCGAATCTCGTTCTGGGCACACTTAAAACCATCTTGAAGGGGGGTGGCATTCGTAAGGATGTACGAGCCTGCCTGTCGGCAGACAGGTTCGAATCTCGTTCTGGGCACACTTAAAACCATCTTGAAGGGGGTGGCATTCGTAAGGATGTACGAGTCTGCCTGGCGGCAGACAGGTTCGAATCTTTTTCTGGGCACTTCAAAAAATCTTTTCTATCATGTTTTTCGTGTATGCGATTAGCAGCTTAAGCAGGAACTATATTTATGTCGGCCTATCTTCGGATATCGAACGAAGGATTTCCGACCATAATAATGGCTACAATAAAACGACGAAGCCTTATAAACCATTCAAGACAATTTTATTGGAGGAGTATCCGACGCGAACTGAAGCAAGGCAGCGCGAAAAATACCTAAAGTCGGGCGTGGGGAAAGCTTATTTAAAAAAACGATTATCTACTGATAATAATGCCTCTTAAAACCATCTTGAGGGGGTGGCATTCGTAAGGATGTACGAGCCTGCCTGGCGGCAGACAGGTTCGAATCTCGTTCTGGGCACACTTAAAACCATCTTGAAGGGGGGGGGTGGCATTCGTAAGGATGTACGAGCCTGCCTGTCGGCAGACAGGTTCGAATCTCGTTCTGGGCACACTTAAAACCATCTTGAAGGGGGTGGCATTCGTAAGGATGTACGAGCCTGCCTGTCGACAGACAGGTTCGAATCTCGTTCTGGGCACTTCAAAAATAGCTATATCAGCTAAACACCAAATTTATTTTCAGGATTTCCCTAAGTAGAAGTTAGCTTCTGCTCAGCATTAGTTGGGGTTCTACGCTAACGGCCTTCATATAATTGCGCAATCTTTTGTTCCAGTTCTCGTCCGGTAAGGTTCTTCGCCACTATCATCCCTTTTTCATCAACTATGTAGGATAAGGGTATGTCGTTGATGGCATATGCTTTAAGTGCTGGATCCTGCCCTTTAATGGATATCAGTTGAGTCCAGGACATGCCGTCGTCCGCTACTGCTTTTTTCCAGGCCTCTTTTTTTTCGTCTACGGATACAGATATGATCTGAAGGCCCTTGGTTCGAAAAGCGCGATATAACTTTTTTAATGTAGGCGTTTGATTCCTGCACGGAACACACCAGCTGGCCCAAAAGTCAACGATCAGATAATTTTTGTGCAAAGCGGTCGAGACCACTTTGCCATTTATGTCTGATAGTGCAAAGTTCTTGAAAGCGTTCCCCGGCACAAAGGTATTTCTCGCTACGATCGTGTTTTTAAGTTCGGCGTATTTATCCATCGCTTTGTAGCGCAACGGCATTTTATCCAGGTTGCTAAGAACGGCCTCGTCACTGTAGATACGTTTGTCATATTGAGTATATGCTTCAAGTGCCGCATAAGAGTCCGGGTACGTTTTTATCAGGCTGTCCACATTCCTAAAGATCTTTTTCTGTAAAGTGTCAAGTTTACCTTTCATCAATTTTACCGAATCTGCCTTACCGGCACTGTTCATTGCCATCAGTCTGGTAAATAGTTCCTCTTCCCGGTCTTTTAGGGGGCGTAATACACTTCGGAATTTGTTCCGGATGTCAAGTTCGCGGGACCCGGTGATCACTGCAGCGTTCAGTGCGGCGGCGTCCCCGGTCAAATTGATGGGGCTTCCATCAAGAAACACAACAATAAAACGATCATTGCCTTTTAGAAAAACACTGTAGAGGCCTGCCGGGAGCGCTTTGGTATTAAAGGAAAATTCGCCTCCTTCTAATTTCACCGAATCAGCCATTGTCTTTTTACTGTTCGGGATATAAGTATCCGATGAAAGCATGAGCATTTGCTGTCCGCCATGATTGATCTTGCCGCTAATGGCCGTCGGCCTATTGTTCTGCGCTGACGCCCGCAAAGAGAATAACTGTACAATGGCAAATAGTAATATCGTTGATTTGATTTTCATAGCTGTTTATTGTTTTACGAGACCTTATATAACTCTTCTCCCGGCAACTGAAATTTTTCACGTCCGTTAGCGGTTACCGTAAGCATGCGGTATAGGGGCCAAGTTAAAGGAGGTGTACTTCAATTGAAATTTTGTTACACCAACTGCCATTTTGTAACGATGAAATCATATCGCATTTTCAAAACACGAAGAACAGGAGGCGCCCGCCGGCCGCCCCCTGTTGAGGTCACTTATTGCAAATAGTGATGTGTGTTACCGTCACTGTCGTGGTTGTGATCGGGTCTGTTTCCCTAAATTAAGGGGGCGTGCCGGTCTTTTGAAAGAAGCGATACGCCTTACATTCAGTTTCAGCGCTGTTTTAACTTTCATAGGTGATAGTTTTCGTTCAAGTTATCAGCACTAATGGAGGCGTGGAATTAAACTACACGAAACTCGCTATACTCAGGGCAAAAACGCTATTTTAGCTTACCATGGTCTATAAGAAGATTTCGTTCAAATTAAGCAACCCACAACTGCATGTGGTATCTTGGGCGCTGTTTATAAGTTATGAGGTTCTCGTCGCATATAGTTTTGGAGGAAAACTTTCATCGTTCTTTGACTACGCAGGCCATTACATGCTTAACATCGGCCTGTTCTATGCCAATACTTACCTGGTTTTGCAGCGCGCGCGCAGTAGAAGCAAAAGTTCAGTGGTGCTGGTGATCGTATTGGTTTTGCTGGAGTTTATTGTCTACATGTTATTAAAAAAAGTACTTTACGCGTGTTTGCTATATTATGGTATCTATGTTGAAGCGAACATGCCCGGATACGAAACGTTTTTTATACAAAGCTTATGGCGTTTTATTTATTTCATTGGTATAAGCACCGGCTATTGGTTTGCCTTATCTGGCATCCAACAGGCGCGCGTGATAGCCGGGCTGGAGAAACAGCGCCTGGAAGACCTCATTCAAAAAGAGACTGTTGAAAGACAACTCCTGATCGCCGAGAACAGTTATTTGAAAGCCCAGATAGATCCGCACTTTCTGTTCAATGTTTTGGGGTTCATTCATAACCAGGTCTACAAAGTATCTGCGACAGCAGGCGAGACGGTTACTTTGCTGGCCGATATGATGCACTATTCTTTTAGTAATTCACAATTAGACCAGGAAGTGACGGCCTTATCGGAGATCGAGCATATTAGGAATTACGTGACGATCAACCAGTATAGGTTCGGCCATCGCCTGAAGCTGGAACTCCGGGTCTCCGGAAATGCTGCCGATGCGAAGATACCCCCGCTACTATTGATGACCATCATTGAGAATGTCTTTAAATATGGCGAACTGGTCAATCCGGAAGAGGCCGCGGTTATTGACTTGTTTGTGGGGGAAGGGCAACTGAAGTTGTTGATCCGCAATCAAAAGAACGAGCGGCAGAATATCATCAGTTCGGGCACAGGGATGTCAAATGTGGTAAAGCGGCTCGAGCTTCACTATAAGGATAATTATGTTCTGGATATCAGAGATACCGAAAAACATTACCAACTTCAATTAACAATAATATTCAAATGATCAATTGTATCATCGTCGACGACGAATCTTATGCAACGGACACATTATCCGATTATATCAATAAATCGGGAATGCTAAATCTATTGCATACGTTCAACAGTGCTACGGCCGCCTTGCAAGTAATACTTAACGGCCCCGCTCCAGACCTGGTGTTCCTGGATATCGATATGCCTGAACTTACCGGCCTTGAACTTGCCCGGTTAATACCAGCGAATGTGGGTGTTATTTATGTGACCGCACACTCCGGTTATGCGCTCGACGCCTTCGATACAAATGTTTATGATTTCCTGCTAAAACCTGTTTCATTTGCCAAATTCATGAGGACTGTTCAAAAGGTCAACTTGATGCTTGAACAAAAAGGCCCGGAACTAACTGTTTCCCATGACCATTTTTTCATCAATCCCGGTGTAAAGAACAAGCTCATCAAAATAAATTACCCGGATATCATATACATAGAAGGATTGAAAAACTATGTTGTCATACACACCATCGCCTCAGGTAAACACGTTACCTACCTGACCATGAAAGAAATTGCTGAGGCTTTGCCAGACGACCGCTTTCTGCGGACTCATAAATCCTATGTGATCAATCTCGATCTGTTACAAAGTGTAGAGGGCAATATGGTGGTCATGCCTGATCGCCGTTCCCTTCCACTTGGAGCGGCATACAAAGATACCCTTATGCGATTCATACAAAAAAGAACTGTTGTGTCTCGCCGTTGAGTAAATCAAAGAGCGAGAGTGTTGCCGTCCGGCGGCACTTGAACAAAGTCCTGAAGACTCTTTGATTTTTAACTGCCGTTGTTGAAAATGATTACGCAAATAGCTGCTCTACATCCTACAGAATTACATGGTGAAGGCCTCCGGAATATCCAGTTTAATGGCTTTTTTACGGATTTATGCTTTTCCTAATACTTAATCACCTCAATCTTAACCGGCCCCAATAAGCCCGATTGTTGCAAACCATCATGCGCGCCCGGGCCGAACAGTACAGATGTTGGTCGTGTACCCACGGGCATCTGCGCATCGCCTATCAGCCGGTTTACCCAGTTGTTCACTACTTTTATCTCGAGTTTATTCAGTCCGGGTTTTATGGCGCGGGTTATATCTACCCGGTAGGGTGGGGTCCATGCGCCGCCTAATTCTACGCCGTTTACAAACACTTTGGCTATGGACCTGGCTAAGCCCAGATCGATGATGTAATTGCTCCCCTGCTGTATTTTGCCGGCATCGAAAGTTGTACGGTAGTAGGCCGTTCCCGAATAGTATTTGATGCTATCGTTGGCGTTTTTAGCCCAGTCTGTTAAAGTACCAAACTTTACGGGCTTTGCAGGGCCGCGCATGTTTTTATCGAAACTTACCATCCAGGTTTGGGTGATGCTGATCGTATTTAGCGGTTTGGGGTAATTCTGCCTGGTGGTATCACCTTGCGCACCTGCTTTCCTGAAGATGATGAACGCACTCTCCAGCGGGGCCAGTTGTAGAGGCACAAGGGTTGTCGCCCCGGTTTGATGATAGGCCGGCAGGCTGCGCATGGCGCCGGATGTAGCATCCCACAGTTCGGGCGTTTTACCTGTGATGCGGAACTCCGCCCCTATTTTTACGGGTGCATCTTTTTGATTAGATACGAAATACAAATCGCCCTCTTTCAGCCGTCGGTGGATAAACAAAACCTCGTCGCTGCCCATCGCCTTAAAATCGGGGATTACTTTAATCATATCCAAGGCCTGCTGCATATCCATCCCACTCATTACCATGCCTTTGCCGTAATGGTTAACCTTGGTAGTAATGCCATCCACTTTACCCCAAAGCTCGCCTGCCATGGTTTGCACCAGCTTATCTGCTGCCGGGTAACCTTTTAAGCTGGGCGACCTCGAAGGCTTCGGCCCCAACACTACTGCGCCCTGCTGCACCAGTTCTTTTATTTTGGCCAATAGTTCCGGGCGCATGGTTTCCAGTTTGGGCAAAACCAAAATGCCGTAGCTGATGCCGTTAGGCAAGGTGAGCCTGCCATTTTTTACGGTAAGCTTTTGCTTTATCACTTCGCCGTTGATGTAATCGAAAGAGTAGCCTTTGGGCAATGCCGGGTCTGTTACCCCCGTCATCTTGGGGGCATCCTCGCCAATAAAGTACGCGGCATCGGCTACATATTGGCCTTGCTGGAGCATCATGTTGCAACGTTTTAAGTACTGCAGCAGCACATCCATATCAAAAAACCAGGTGTTCAGCCTGTTGAACTCCACCCCGAACCAGGCCGTTAAACCCGGCAAGGCATCTGCGGGCTGCGATATATATACGTGCAGCAAAGTGTTGTTTATTCCCTCGGTAAAAAAGCGGTCACCGCGTTTTTTGAATAAAGCCGGGTAACGCCCAAAGGGGGCACCCGCCGCGGTGAAAGATTCGGCAGATACTTTAATCTTGCCATAAATATGCGCCGATGAGGATGCTGCGCGGTTTTCTATATCGCCAAGGTCGCCTTCGCTCCAAAACTCACCCCCTATCTCGTCAGATTGCCCTCCGTACTGCAAAAACTCGCCGGGGTAACCCCAATGCCCATAATTCTCCAGCCAGGTGGTCAGGCCGTTCTTATGGCTTATTCGGCGCAGGCCGCCCACGTATTTGTAAGAGACATCATCGGCAATCAGCCGTCTCAGGTCCCAAAGAAAACGGTCGGCCATATCTATATTGCCAATCACTTTGCCCTGCAACACGGGGAGATAGGGCGTTGGGTCGTAATTGTAGGCTTGTTTAAACTCGGCAATTAGGTTATCCGTCCAGTTCTGGCTGCCGGTTTCGTAGCTATCCTCCACCACCACTTTCCAGGTTTTTCGGTCCTGCGCGGGGATGCGTTTCAATATCTCGCCCATAAAGGCGTTGAAGTGGGCCGTAACGTGCTGCGTGCTCATCTTGTCTACCTCCAGTCCCCGGCCTTCGGGCGGCGACGGCGAATTGGTAACGGTAGTGGGTGCCATCCCTGTGCGCTCTATTATCCAATTGCCGGCAGGCACCTGCCAGCTAAACGTACCATCTGCGGTCATGTCGGCAGATATATCCTGTACCTTGTTAGGGTCGATGGCATATTTGTTTGGGTCGCTCGGCTGTAAGGGCCATTGGTAGGCCGTCCAGAACGGGTGCGGCGTGGGCCACATTTTGGCCAGCGTTTTCTCGAGGTAACTATCTACCACCGGCACTGCCGATAATTTCAATCCCATTAGCCCCGAATTGCCCGACACCCGGGTAAACACTACCCTGAAATTGGTTGCCGTAGTTGTAGGTACCCAAATGGTTGCGGGGCCGTATGGGGTAAACCCGGTGTTGAGTTCGGGGTTGGTACGGTCTATCTCGAAATGCTTTAGGGTTACGTAGCCGCCGTTGGTTTTGGCCTGCACATCGCCTATCAGATACACCGGCTGCTGGCTGGTGTTTATTATCACACTTCGAAGAGTGTAAGCCGTCTCTACATTCACATCTACCGAAAATTTGATGCCCGCTTTAAGCCTGATGCCCGTATGTTCGTTATCGTCGAATAAATTGCTCAGGGAATCTACAGCGGGGGTGGATGCCGTTTGTGGTATTAAGGCAGTTATATCTGCCGCATAATCGGCGGCTACGGGGTAGGCTATTACCTTCACGTCCTGGAAATCATCCTTGGGTTTTACCAACTTCTGCTTCAGCAATACCGGCCCTTTTACCATTAACTGCGATGAAGTTAAATAGCGCATTGCCTGCTGCGGCTTAACCCATGGCCCGCCGGATTGGCTCCAGCCCGGGCTGTTGAATATACCGATCTGGATATTGAGCCGCGTAGCTGTTTTGAGAGCCGTGTGCAGGATATCCCACCACTCGTTTGAAAACATCTTCACTTTGCCGTCGGGCACGTTGTCGAGCCCGATGTTGCCGATGAAGGCCCGGTTGATGCCGACTTTCTTCATGGCCTCCAAATCTTTTATAACGCCTTCCTTGGAGATATTACCCGATATCCAATACCAATACACGCTTGTCTGCACCGAATCGGGGATGGTTGCAAAACCAGTCTGCAGTGCTTTGAAGCTGTTTGAAAAGTATGGCGATGGCTTGCGGGCCTTAATGGTTTGGGCCTGGGTTTGGTTGGCAGCGATAGCCAAAAACGCCATAAAAAAGCAGGTTTTTTTGAAGGACATGGGTAGCATAATGAATAGCCGGGAGGCATTGCCCGGCTATTTAAATGCTGAAATTACAAAAACCTGAGTGATTGCAAAACTTTTTGCTAAAACGATTAAGCTTTTCTTTAAAACTACACTTCAACTCAATGCCCAACCTCTTTAGCGTACTTCTTTTCGCCTGCGGCAATGGCTACCTGCAACTGATTTTCGTCGGGCGGTTTGGGGCATGAGTAGCCGCCGGCAAAGGCACAGTAAGGGTTGTATGCCTTATTAAAATCGATGACAACCGTGCCGTTTTTAAAATCGCCCTCGCGCAGGTCGATGTATCGGCCGCCGCCATAGGTGTCGTGGCCGTTGGTGCCATCGGTAAAGGGCAGGAACAGGTAATCGGCGTAGGCAGGAATTTTAGCCAGAGCCGGGCTGCGGTAAACCGAAAGCGTAACAGGTTTGCCGTGCACCGTCATATTCAATACTGCATACTTTACGTATTCGCTGCCTGCGCCGGCAAAAGCGGGTATCACGAACGTGGCCGGGTTGGCCACCAGTTGCGCCTTAGCTACTACTTTATAAGTGCTATCTGCATCATAAAAACGCAGGTATTGCAGGTCCTCCTTTTTTAGGGGCGAGCTTTTATCCTCCAAAAAATCGGCCATATACTTTTGGCGATAAGCCGCAATCTCGGCTTTATGGTTTTGCCCGAAAGCGAAGCTGGTAGAAAGCAGCAGTAATATCGATAAGTATTTCATATAGTTCATGGTTGATAGTTCATAGATAATGGTTCATAGGTAATCGTTGATGGTTTATAGTAGCTTCTGCAATGAACTATAAACCATCAACTATGAACTAATCCCTACTTCCCTATCCGGTACAGCTTGCCGCTGTCAGTTACACCGTACAGGTTGCCGTCTTTACCGGTAACCAGGGCGCGCCAGCGTTCGCCTTTATCTTTAAACAAACGTTCTTCGCCCACCACTTTATCGTTTACGATAACCACCCTGGCTATATGCGAGCCGCCCAGGCCGCCTACGAACAGGTTGTTCTTCCACTCAGGGATTGCGCTGCCGGTATAAAAGGTAATGCCTGCCGGCGATATACTGGGGTCCCAATAGTAAACCGGCTGTGTCATGCCCTCTTTTTGCTGTATGCCCTCGCCAACTTTGCTGCCGCCGTACTCAATGCCATAGGTAATTACAGGCCAGCCATAGTTTTTGCCTGCACGGATGATATTGATCTCGTCGCCACCGCGCGGGCCGAATTCAGCTTCCCAAAGTTCGCCGGTCACAGGGTTCCAGTCCATCCCCTCGGGGTTGCGGAAACCGTAAGCAAAAATCTCGGGCAGCGCACCTGCCTTGCCCGCGAACGGACCGCCCGCTACGGGCTTGCCTTCTTTGGTAATGTGTATCACCTTGCCTATGCTTGCGCCAAGGTCCTGCGCTTTCATACGGATATCTGCGCCCGAACGCTCGCCGGTGCTTACGAACAAATTGCCCTGCTTATCAAACAAAATGCGCGAGCCGTATTGCAGCGTACCGCTGTAAGCCGGGCGGGCACGGTATATCACTTGTATGTTCTCTATTTTGGTTTCGTCGGCCGATAATTTGCCTTTGGCAATGGCCAGCGCGTAGCCATCGGTGCCGGCTTCGGCATAATCCCAGTACAACATGCGGTTGCTGGCGAAGGCAGCGTCGAGGTTTACATCCAGCAAACCACCCTGACCCTGAAATACGACGGCAGGTAAGCCTGTTATAGTTTTATCGGCCTGCCCGTTAGCTTTCAGTATGCGCATGGTACCGCCCTTCTCAGTGATAAGGAAACGCCCATCAGGCAGTACGCGCAGGCCAAACGGACTTTTCAAATCGGTAGAGATAACGGTTGCCGATACAGCAGCCCTGGTTTTAACGCCCGCTATACGCGTTTGCCCTTTAAAAGCCGACTGGTAGCCGCTGTTGGGCGATTTGGTTTCTACCGGGTCGCCATCGTTTTGCTGGGCACAGGCCGTAATCACGGTTGATATAAGCCCGAGACTAAAAATAATCTTCTTGCAGGATGTTGATAACATAGTACGGTGTTTAATATGGAGAGATGCGTTTAATTGCCTAAAAATAGGCTTTAGTTTTGAGAACAGCCCGCACCCTATTTAAGTTTGGCATCGCGTAAGCAAATCGTTACGATGCACGCGGTTAAACAAGCTGCAACCTGGCGAAAAAAAAGGGCCTGCTTTTGAGCAGGCCCCGGGGCATATGGCCAGGCCATCTTATGATTGATGCGGTTTATCCGTCCCTTCCGGGCCGGTTCCTGTAGTCGGCGGCTCTTCCTCAGCTTTAGCTTCTTCCTCTTTGGTTCCCTCGGCCAGTTCATCAAAGGCAGCTATCGGCTCCTTTTCGTCCTCGGCAGCAGGCGTAATAGGTTCTTTGCTGCTTCTGCCGGTAAAGAATTTTTTGATGGCGCTGCCCGCTGCAACAAAGCCAATGGCTATCAGCTTCCAAAACTTAAGCGCGAGGGCAAAAAAGCCCACTTTGGCCAGTATCTTGCCGGCCACCAGGCCACCTATGGTCCATGCGGCAACATTGTCTATGCTCGAGTCGAAGTTGGTGTATTTGTTGCCATCGGTAAACTCAACCATGGTAAGCACCTGCGGCACGCCGGTTTTTACGGCTGCAAGCTCGTTCATGGTGGCAATAGCATTCAATATCAACACGCCTTTGCGGCCCAGCACGCGTACGTTGTAGTTGAGGGTATTCACGCTATCGGTACCGAATTTCACCTCCTTGGCCCAATGCAGTATATGCTTATCGCCATCGTAGTAAGGTTTGGCGGCCCAGCCTATGATGGTAATGGGCGGGAAGCCGGCTTTCTCGCGCTCGGGGTTCTCTTCTTTGGTTTCGGTTTGCAGCTTGGTGAGCATATCGTCGTAGTCTACGTCTTTGGCATCATCGTCTTTTACGTAACCGATGGCATCGTACTGGATGTTGAAGACGTAGCCGCCGCTGAGGATGCCGTTTTCTTCGGGCATGATGAAGCCCAGGGTCGGCGTTTTGGGATTGCCCCAAACATCGGTAAGTACTTTAGCGGCCTGTACCGAATCGAGGTACTTGAAGCCTTTGGGGATGGTTACCGTAGCAATGCCATCGCCAACTTTGATGGTGCCGTGCTTGTAGGTAAATTGTTTTTCGAAAGCAGCCATCTTAATAGCCGTGCTATCCTGCGCCAGTGCAGCGTGCGCATAGAGGCCTAAGAAAACGATGAGGGCGTAAAGTTTTTTCATGCAATAAGGGTTAGTTCTGTTAAGCCTTAAAGATATATCATCGGCATCAAACCCTAAAATTATCGTAACATTTTTTTCAGTTGAAAAAGTCCATAACAACATTTACCGACGAACAGCACGTAAACGCCTATACTCTTCGCAAAAAATCTCACCGCCATCCCCGTTTTACGCCGCCAAATTTTGAGCAAGCAGCCAAATGTCCTTTCGCCCGCGTGCCAAAAAATGCAAAACCTGCAATTAAAGGGATCATAAACACCTCAAAACAAGTATAAAAATCATTAAAATGGCTCTTTTTTGCAACATTTTTAAATAGTGTATTTATTACACTAAGATGACCCTGCCCATCAAAATAAACCTCACCTTTGCAGCGAATTAAAAGGCATAGAAACACAAGCCCAAGTAAAGGGTAAAAGAGCCCGATAATTCAGTCGTATCCGAAAAGAGAGTGATACGATTCGACGCAAAACCATAAAATAACATGACGATGAAAATGAAAAACCTATTCTTAACCGCAATTTCAATTATTGCCTTAAGCACCACCGCACCAGTTTACGCCAATACCATAAAAGACGATGCCTTTACTATATTAGAAGATGTTGGCACCATCAGCAGCATTGAAGTACACGGCAACGTGCAGCTATTTGTGAGCGATGCCCCTGCCGATGTGATAAAAGTTTACAACAAGTACTACGCTGAGAACGCGCTTATCCAAAACAAAGGCGGCGCATTGCGCATCTCTTCTTATAACGACGAGAAACTGGTAATATGGGTAAAAGCTACCGACCTGCGTTCGGTATCGTTGTTCGACAATGCGCAGATCGTATCATTCGGCACGCTGTCTAAAATCGATTTCAGCATCGATTTACACAACAATGCCCAGGCACAAATTACCGTAAATGCATTTAAGCTTACCGTAGCAGTTAAGAACAACGCTAAAGCCGATATCAAAGGCAGCACCGAAGAGCTTTACCTTAACCGCGATGCAGCCCAGAACGTTGCCACCAATGACCTTGCAGTATTGAACCTTCACCAAAACAAAGTTATTGCTGCAGCAGGCAAACAAGTAAGCGCGATATAATCTTTCCAGATTTTAAGCTTCGATAAAAGATAAGAAGAGCCGCCACGGAAATGGGCGGCTTTTTTTGTTAATTTGGGCAGGTAAACGCTACCCAAAGCCCGCGCCATATGAATCGCCTGATAAAAGCCCTCGCCTTTTGCTGCATGTTGTTAATAGCCTGCAACATCGCATCTGCACAAACCGTAAAATACGTTAACGGCAACAACAGTTGGGACCCCGATTCATTAGGCAATCACCGCGCAGTGGTGAACGTGACAGTAGCCGCGCCCGCAAGCAAAGTATTTATCCCCTGGCGCAGGCACGATGCCCCTACAAACAAGCAAATCATCGTGGTAGATGCTAAAACCAATAAACGCATACTCAACGTAAAGGCAGATGCTATCTCGCAGGAGAGTGGCACCATCTGGTTCGAGCCTACCTCCGGTGCGGGCAAATACTATGTTTATTACATGCCTTACAAGGTAACTGCCCGCAGCAATTACCCTAAAGCGGTTTACCTGCCGCAGCAAAATACGGCATCGACCGCCTGGCTGGCAAAAACGGCTAAGGCTGCTCCTGCCACGCTGCTCTACCTCGAAGCTGTAAACGCAATGAACAGCTTTTACCCTATGGAGGTAATTGCTACCAAGGCAGAAGTTGCAGCCTTAAACAAAAGCCGCAAGCCCTACCTTGTTTTCACCGAGGACAGGCAGCACCCCATCAAAATGACGCATTACCTGCCTCAACGCTGGGTTAAAAGAAGCCTGACACCCACGTTCAGCGGCTCGGCAGCAAGGGGCGAGAATTATAGTTTCCAATTGGGGGTATATGCCGCTACTCAGGATTTGAAGAATGTGCGGGTTACTTTTACGGACCTGAAAGATGCGAAAGGCCACCCCATATACGGATTGGGTATGCGCTGCCTTAATACCCAGGGAACCGCCTATGATGGCACCTACCTCGATAAGACCGTTGATGTTGCCAAAGGCGATATTCAGGCCCTGTGGTGCCTGCTTGATGTACCCGCTACAACAACAGCCGGCGTTTACAGCGGCAAAGCTACCGTTACAGCCGATGGCGCCCCTGCCACTACCGTAATGCTAAGCATCACCGTAAAAAAGCAAACCGCCCTCAACGGCGGCGTTAATCACCCCGAGCTGCAAACCCGCCTCACATGGCTAAACTCCACCCTCGCGCAGCAAAATGATGTGATAAAACCCTACATCCCCCTAACAGTTGACGATAAAACCATCAGCCTGCTGGGACGTAAAGTGATACTTGGCGACAATGGGTTTCCCAAACAAATACAAACGTTCTTCACGCCGGAAATGACCAGTACTACCGATGTAGCTAAGAATATTTTGGGCGAGGGCATCCATTTTCATATTATCAATGCAGCTACGCATAAGGATGTTATTTTTAAGGGCTATACAGGCGATGTGGATGTCTTTAGCGCCAAAACCGGCGATATAGTAGCAAGGAAAAAATATCGGAACGGCTTTTCTTTCGATTACGATAATAAGCCTGGTATGGTAAAATGGGATGCAATCGATACTTCAGATGTGCTGGACATGGAGGTTAACGGAAGCGTCGAATTCGACGGCTACATGAACTATTTCGTGAGGTTTACCGCAAAACAGGATATCTCCCTCGACGATATCAAACTCCACATCCCCTTTGATACCGCTGCAGCCAAATACCTCATGGGCCTGAACCAAAAAGGAGGCCTGCGCCCCGATACGCTCAACTGGAAATGGGACGTGGCCAAAAAGAACCAGGACGGCGCCTGGATTGGCGAAGTGAACGCGGGCCTGCAATACTCCCTGCGCGATCAGCATTACGTGCGCCCCCTCAACACTAACTTCTACCTGCAAAAACCGCTTTTGTTACCTACCAGCTGGGGTAACGAGGGCAAGGGCGGCATCAACATCAAACGGAAAGGAAAAAACATCCTGGCCGACAATTACAGCGGGCCGCGTACCATGAAGAAAGGCGATGTGCTGTACTACAACTTCACGTTGCTCATCACCCCCTTCCACCCCATCAATACCGATTTCCAGTGGAGCACGCGTTTTTACCACAAGTACAACAACCTGGATAGCATCAAAGCTACCGGCGCAACCGTGGTGAACATACACCACGCTACGCCCGTCAACCCTACCATCAATTACCCCTTCATCGCCCACAATGCCATGAAGCGTTATATCGATTCGGCACACAAGCTGGGCCTCAAGGTGAAGATCTACAACACCGTACGCGAGCTGAGCAACAGCGCCTACGAAACCTTCCCGATGCGCAGCCTTGGTCACGAGATCTACTCGCCGGGCAAAGGCGGCGGCTACTCCTGGCTACAGGAACACCTGGGCGATGATTACATTGCCGCCTGGTACGTACCCGAAATTAAGGATGCCGCCATCGTAAACAGCGGCATGAGCCGCTGGCACAACTATTATGTAGAGGGCATGAACTGGCTGGTGCAAAACGTGGGTATCGACGGGATTTACCTGGACGATGTGGCTTTCGACCGCATCACCATGAAACGTATTAAACGTGTGCTTACGCAGGATGGGCACCCCGGCATTATCGACCTCCACAGCGCCAACCAATACAACAAAAGCGACGGCTTTAACAACAGCGCCAACCTGTATATGGAGCACTTCCCTTACCTTAACCGGCTGTGGTTTGGCGAGTACTTCGATTACGAAAAGAACTCCCCCGATTTCTTCCTCACCGAGGTATCGGGCATCCCCTTCGGCCTGATGGGCGAAATGCTGCAGGACGGCGGCAACCCATGGCGCGGCATGGTATTCGGCATGACCAACCGCATGCCCTGGAGCGATAACGCCGACCCGCGCCCCATCTGGCAAGCCTGGGACCAATTTGGCATGCAGGGCAGCAAGATGATAGGCTACTGGGTACCTAACAGTCCCGTAAAAACCAACAACCCCAAAGTACTGGCAACCGTGTACAAAAAAGACAAGAAAGCCCTCGTAGCCATAGCCAGCTGGGCCGATACCGAGACCAGCATCAAACTCACCATCGACTGGAAAGCCCTCGGCATCGACCCCACAAAGGCCAAAATAACCGCGCAACCCATCAAAAACTTCCAGCAGGCCAATATATTCCCCGTCGATGGAGAGATACCGGTGGCAAAGGGTAAGGGATTGTTGCTGGTGGTGGAGTAGGCTGGGGATTTATATTCTGCAAGCTTACGGATCACTTATAGTTCTTTGCGGCTCTTTACGGCCCATCCTGTCGCTTTTTTATATATTTGTATATGAGTTTCGTTGATGTACACACTTTAAGAATTTGTCTTGATTGGGAATTAATAGCACTTATTAGTGATATAGACCGTTTCGATGCCGAATGGCAATCTATAGAGCGACGAGAGGGACAAAGCTTAAAAGAGTTAAAATCGATTGCGACGGTGAGAAGTGTTGGCGCATCGACACGTATTGAAGGCTCGAAGTTGAGTAATGAAGAAGTAGATGTGCTTTTAAAGAATCTCGACATATCGAAGTTAGAAGAACGAGACAAGCAGGAGGTTGTAGGTTACTTTGAAGTACTGGACATTATTGGTGAGGCGTATCAAGATATACAAATCAGTGAAAATGGAATAAAAGGTTTACACAATCAGCTTATGCGTTATAGTACTAAAGACCAATGGCATAAAGGCGATTATAAACAGCAAAGCAATTCGGTAGAAGCTCAAATGCCGGATGGAACATCTCAAATTATATTCAAAACAACAAGCCCCGGTTTTGCAACAGAAGATGCAATGCGTGCCATGATATCTTGGTATGATACAGATGCGGAAATCCACCCATTAGTAAAGTGTGCGTTATTCAGTTATGAATTTGTAAGCATTCATCCTTTTCAGGATGGCAATGGTAGGTTAAGCCGTCTATTGGCGACATTGCTCTTACGTAAACATAATTATCACTGGATTCAGTACGTGAGCCTTGAGCATGAAATCGAGCATCAGAAAAATGAATATTATCGCGTCCTCAGAAGCTGTCAGGCGAACCGCCCCAATGAAGATGTAACTGAATGGGTGCTGTTTTTTTTAAACTGCCTTAAAACAGTGCATGTTTCGCTTATGCAGAAACTACAAACGCATGGTGCAGAACAACAATTAAGTAGACGGGAACGTGCAATCCTTTTATTAATTGGTAATCATCCGGGTATTCGGTCTGGAGAGATTAACTCAAAACTGGGTTTGAATATTTCCTCTACCAAACGCGCCTTAAATGATTTAGTTGAAAAGAAAATGATTGAGAAAGAAGGCGTTGGTAGAGGTACCAGCTATAATTTATTATAGCAAATTACGTATCATTATCGCACATTTACGGCTCTTTCCGGTCCAGAATATGTAAAGTTAGCTTAATGGGGAGTAGCTGGTGGGGAGCGGGGCCTAGTTGACGGTTCTAAATGATTTCGCTACCCCTGCCACAGAGAGGCATCTTTGTTAAGTCCTCGCTGCCGCATTGTCTCCAACTTGTGGCCCGCACGCAAGATAGCCACCATGCAAAGCTGCAGCTATTATCGGAGATTGGTTGTCCCCCCGAAAGACGTTGGAAATCCGCAACCTTTTCGTACATTCCATCCTAAATCCGTGTTAAATGAGCTTTTCGTTTTTGCATAAGGTTTACAGCAGGCTAAAAGTACTATCTGCCGCCGCAATTTTTGTCCTCATCGCAATGGTTTATACCGGTTGCAGCAGGCATACCAGCCCGACCCCTATACTGTTATTCAACGGCAACGGCGTTTCTGTTAACGATGTTGCCGCCATCAAAACTATCCTTGATCAAGAATCCATTGGTTACGCAACAGTAAATTCTGCGGAACTGAACCGCTTGAGCCGGCAACAACTGGCCAAATACCGCTTGCTGATTATGCCGGGAGGCAATTTTATTACCATGGGCAAAAGCCTGGATACCGCTACAGGCGCAAATATCCGCTACGCGGTGCAGCATGGCTTAAATTACCACGGCATATGTGCAGGGGCTTTCCTGGCGGGGAAGTCGGCCTATTATAACGGCTTCAATCTTACATCTGGCACAACATTCGGGTTTTATGCTGTCGAAAACCAGGGCATACGTAAAGCAGCGGTGCCTATCAGCAGCGCAGACGGCGCAACGCTGGAGCAATACTGGGAAGATGGCCCGCAGCTTGCCGGCTGGGGCACGGTGGTGGCAAAGTACCCCGATGGTACACCTGCCGTTGCAGAAGGAAAATACGGAAAAGGTTTTGTGCTGCTAACGGGCATCCATGCCGAAGCACCCGAGTATTGGCGGGGCGGGATGGTATTCAAAACAACTGCTGAACAGGATAACGCTTATGCTGCGAAGCTTATCCGCGCAGCGTTGGATGGTAGGGAGCTGCCGCATTATTAGGCAGGTGCGGGGGCATCTTAAAAATAGTTTGGCTATAACAGGCGACTTAAATCAAAATCAATTTGCTTTTATTGTTTCATTAGTATTACTTAACTTGGTGTGGTAAAATTAGTTACCTAACACAAATCTCAATTAAGCAAAACTGATGGAAGCTCCCCAGAAATTTCCGGAAGCGGTTGTGCGTACCCTTATCCGTACGCTTATTACCGCTACCATAATTGCCGCTCTTATATATTTTTTACGGCTATTCCCGCAGGGCCAAAAAAGTAAACTAAGCCAGTTCGAAATGATTTGGCTGATGATTTTCAGCATTGTTTTTGTGGGGCACTGGTTGGAGCTGCTGTTTATTAACTACCTGAAGTTTGCCCTGCCAAAAAACATGCCCCTGCTGTACACGGAGCGGATTGTCTATTGGTTCGTATGTGCCATCCCGCTGTTTTTTATCGCCGGTTTTATTTACAGGTCGTTTACAGGTGGATCAGGGGGCTTTGCTAATTGGTGGATGTTCGGCTTGATATACATCGGCATAGAGCTGTTCATGCACGCCATAATGCAGGCGAAATTTAAAAAGAGTTTTTATAACGGGGTGTATTGATGGCGATAAGCTATTCATAAACCATGTCATTGCGAAGCTCTGGCAGAGGGCAAGTGTGCTGGCGAGCTGTGGCAATCTCATAGGCAGGGCGGACCTGCAAAGGGGCTCTGCATGCCGATGGTTGCCACGCTATCGCTCGCAATGACGATGTGGTGAAGCGATAATGGAGAAGCCCGTTAAAGCTTGCTTTGGAGGCTATCCACCAACTCCCCTACGTTTTGCCAGCTGTGTATCTCTTTGGCGGTGAAGCGTATCTTGAAGTGCTTTTCTATGGCTACTACCAGCTGGATATGGTTGAGCGAGTCCCAATCTTCAACTTCCTTTGCGGTGGTGGCATCGGTTAGGGTAATGTCGTCGTTATCCAATACGTCTTTAAATATATCGGTTACCTGGGCTATAATCTGTTGTCTTTCCACGGGTGTCATTTTTTATCGATGAATGCTTTTTGGGGTTGATATTCTGCAAGGTTGAGCAGCCAATACGCGCCATCCGGCTCGAAGCCCAGCTTGCTGTAATGCGCTGCCACCATGCCGTTTTTTGCAGTGGCAATATACTCGCCTTTGAGGTATTTATAGCCTTTTTCCTGCGCAAAATTAACGATGGTGTTCAGCGTGAAATTTTCCATGCCGCGTTTAAGCACGCGGCAGCTCATCAGCCAGGTATCAATGAACAGCACATCGGGGCTTTGCTCCTGCAGTATCAGCACGCAGATAAGGCCGTTGTTGCCGAATTTATCTTCCAGCGCAAAGGAAAAGGTGTGGTAATCTGCCGATGCGGCCAGGGCCTCCAAATCGGCCTCGGTATAGCGTACCGTGCGCAGGTTGAATTGGTTGCTGCGCTGCGAAAGCTGTGCCACCCTTGGGGTGTTGAACCTGGTAAAAGGCTCTACCACGCTTACCATTGCCAGGTTCTGCAAAAAATCATCCTCGTTGGTGAATTTTTCGAAGAGCGTAGCGCGCTGCGCCTCTACCTGGTATTGTTTAGTGCGTTCGGCATCATCATTGGTGAAAGAAACGGTTTCGAACAGGTTTAGTGGGTACAGATATTCGAGGTATTCGGCAGGGTCCTCGGGCAGTTCGGGCACGGTTAATTGTGGGATGCCCTCGCGTACCATATTGCGCTCGAAAGGGTTATCATCCAGGAAAACCATCGAATCGAAACCGATGTTGAGGATGCCCTGTATCTTGCGGATGTTATCTACCTTGTTTTCCCAATTGGCCACGAAAACGGCGATGTCATCCAGCTTCAACACCATATCCGGATGTTTTTCGAAAGGCTCCATCGCGATGCTTTCGGTATTCTTGCTGCACACGGCTATGATGATGCCCCGGTTCTTGAGTTTTTTTACCCAGTACTGGAATTCGGAAAAGGCCTTGCCTATACCCAAAGCGCCTATCTGTATATTCTCGATGCCATCGTCGCCGATGATGCCGCCCCAGGTGGTGTTATCCAGATCGAGGATCAGGCATTTGTTGAACTTGCCTTGCAATGCGCTGACGATGCCTAACGTTTTGTAGGCGATGGCGGGCAGCACTTCGATGCTCAGCACCATCTCGGAGTTGATATATACCGATGGCTGGAAAAACACTGCCTTGCCCACCTGGTTCTGCACTGCGGAAATATCGCAAATATGGAGGTTGGGCACCTCCGCGGCGTATTCCATCAGCAGCACATTCAATTTTCGCAACTGGAACAGGAACGAAGCCGGCACCTTATTGGCATAGTTACCGAAAACGCTGTCGTCAATCTCGGCGTAGTTATAGTAAATAACCTTGGCCTTTGGATTTACGGAGGCGAGAGTATCGTATATGGCTTTGATGCCGTTGAGTTCCTCCGCAGCGAAGGTGGCAGGATTGCCTTTATATTTATTGTATTTGCCCAGCAGTTTATGCGAGGATTGAAAGATGACGATTACCTCGGCAACATACTCGTGCAGTTCGGATGCCGAGTCGAATACCTGGCGTTCTACCTGGTTAAAGTCGGCCTCCCAAAGCTGTAAATCGTAGCCATGTTCGTACCCCGCACCCCGGATAGCTACCGACAGGAACTGGGTAGCAGTATCGCCCAGCAGGGCCACTTTGATGGGTTTCAGGGCCGAGGCATCTTTCTTAAGGTTGCGTTTCAGGTTGGCAAAATCCTTCATGCTGCAATAATAAGCTTTATTTATGAGTAGATAGCTGCTTCAGCTTCTCGCCAATAATGCTGCTATACACCACCGAGCCCTCCCTGTTTAAGTGCAAGGCATCGTAAAAGTATTGGGGCTTACTGGCAAAGGTAGTATCACGCAGATAGTTTAGTACGGGCACGTTATTATCCTTACAAACCTGCATTACGTACTGCACGTTGCGGTTAGCGGCGCTGTTAATATCCTGATAGATGGGCGAATACACCACCACCAGCGGCACGTTCCTGGCTTTGCACAGCTCCACGAATTTTTTGTAGTAAAGAGCAGCGGTACTGTCTACGGCATCGTTAACGGTATAGGGTTGCAGGCCACCTTTAAATTGCCCGTATTTGGCTATGTAGCCATCCTGAGAATCGTCCTTTTTATACCGGGCTATTGGCAGCAGCTCTACCAGTTCGTTTAAGATGAGCGAGTTGTAGGGGTACATTTTTGATAGCAGCTTATACCGTTCGAAGGGGCCGCGCAGCAGGCAAACTTCGCGCAGTTCGGGGTGGCTATCGTAGTAAGGCAGCAATACGTTGATGCGGTCGCGGTCTTCGTTGTACTTAAATTGCTGGAACTCGTTGGCGCGGGTATCCAGCACCACCAGTTTGGGGCTGTAGCGCTTGAGGACCGCCTCCAACAGGGCGTAATGGTAGTAGATGTAGCTCAAATCCCTGCCGGCGTTATAAACCGACATATGCAGGCTATCGCCGATGATTTTGGTATCGTAATGGTAAACGGCTTTTGATGAGCCGAATATCAGCACATCGGCCTTTGTTTTGTTGATAACGTTGTTGGTGCGGTAATCGGCACCGTTTTTTTTTGTAAAGTAAAAATGCCTGAGCACAGCGCCTACGCCCCAATCTAACAGGAACATCACTGCCGCCAGTATGGCAAAACGCTTGAGTATGAGTTTATAATCGGCCATGCTTAGAATTTGAAATAGATAAACTGCCCGCCATCAAATACGCCGATAAGCACGATGGTAACCAATATGAAACAATATGTAGCCATGCGCACCGCTGCCGATTTATGGTATAAAAAGTAGCTTTTGCCATGGTTTAGGTGTACGCTTAAATCGTGCGCCAGCAAAATCGCGATAGCCACCAGCGAGTAAATAATCACCCCTAAATTATTATCGAACACGAAAAAGCTCCCCTGGAAAGCGAACAGCCTTTTGAGTACCGTAATGGCATCGCCCCAGCTTTGCGCCCTGAAGAACACCCAGGTAAGGCATACGTAGGTAAACACCAGCAGCATACTTACGTTGTTGTAAATAACTGGTGGTATAGACTTGGATAGCTTCTTGCGGAACTTTTTGGTGAGGAACTCATAGCTAACCGCTACGCCATGCAGCAGGCCATACATAATGTAAGTCCACCCCGCGCCGTGCCAGAGGCCACTAAGGCCGAAAGTTACCATTAGCGCGAATATAACGGCCGCTTTGCCCCAATCACGGTTGGCAATCATGAGTGGGGTGAACAGATAGTCACTAAACCAGGTGTTGAGCGATATATGCCAGCGGCGCCAGTATTCAGTAACGCTGGTAGCGAAGAAGGGCGTGTTGAAGTTGGTCATGAGTTTAAAGCCCATGATGCGCGCCGTACCAAGCGCAATGTTGGAGTAGCCGGCAAAATCGGCGTATATCTGGAAAGCGAAGAATAGGATAGCCACCAGCAGCATCGAAGAGCTGTAAGCCCCCGGGTTTTGGTACACCGCCGATACGAATATCGACAGCCTATCGGCCACCACCAGTTTCTGGAAGAATCCCCATAAAATCATCTTGAAGCCGATGGAGAAATTCTCGTAGGTGAGCGGGTGCTTCTCGTAAAACTGGTGCAGCAGGTTCTGCGGCCGTTCTATAGGGCCGGCTACCAGCTGCGGGTAGAACATCACATACAGCGAGTAAATGCCGAAATGCTTTTCTGCGGCCTGGTTGCCGCGGTACACCTCGATGGTATAACTCATGGCCTGGAAGGTGTGGAAACTGAGGCCCACAGGCAGTATGAACTTTAAGTAAGGCACCGCATTGCTCAAGCCAAACTGGCTCATGAGCAGGGTGAGGTTCTCGTTAAGGAAGTTGAAGTATTTGAAGAACGCCAGCACACCTATATTGGCTACCAGCGATATAATGAGGTAGAATTTCCTTTCGCGCCCCTCCGATTTCTCTATCAGTATCCCCGCAAAATAATCTACGATGATGGTAAAGATGAGGATAAGGATGTAGATGGGGATGAACGTCATGTAGAAATAGCAGCTGGCTATCAGCAACATTATCCACCGGAATTTATGGGCAAGGATAAAGTAGAGCGGCGTTACGATGAGGAAGAAAACGACAAAATGTAACGAATTGAACAGCATAAATCACTTTATAGGTTAATGCCGGGGGCAAAGGCAAACGAAGATAAAAATTAATTATAATTTTTTACGAATTGGATAGAAAGAGGTGTTCGAATCACTAAAACCAAACGTCATGTTGAATTTATTTCAACACCCCATCATAAAAGTCGCCACTAAACTAACCCGCTTTGCATGCCGTTGACCTGTCCCGTGGGGGCCTGAAACAAGTTCAGGATGACGTTTTTGTTATTATCCCCCTCCTAAAACCTAAAACCCGCCGTGAGATAAACCAGCGTCCCCTCGGGGCTTTTGCCCAGCACGGCTTCAAATAAAAAAGCGTTGTATGGCGTGAGAAAAATGCCGCCGCCGTAAGTATCATGCACCGTGTCCGATTTTTCACCCTTCAGCCACACGCGGCCGGTATCGTTGAAGCCGACCACGCCAAAGGAGGAAGCTAATATATATGCATTAAAATCGAACAGCTTGGCGCGCAGCTCCATATTGTTGTAAACCATGGTATTGCCTATAAAGCGGCTGGTATGGTAGCCGCGCATAGTAAGCCCGCCCAGGTTCATCATCTGGAAAAAATCGCCCTTACCAGCTATTGCACCTGCGCCGGTGCGGTTGGCGAACACGATGGTAGAATCTATCAAGGGTACGAAAAAGCTGAAGGTAGACAGCACCGAACCCGAGGTATGCCCGCTGGTATTCAATCCTGTAAGGCCGGTGACGGTAGTGCGCCAAACTACGCCGCGACTGGTAAACCTAATATTGTTGCGGGTATCATATACCGCACCTCCAATAATGCCGGTGTATAGTTTGGCTTTAAACACCTGCGCATCGGGGTGAAGCTGGTTGTATTGGTTAAAAAAGTGGTCGTTGTTATGGTTTTCAGATGCGGTGTAGAACTGCGTTACCGAGCCGCCGCTCAGTTGCCAGTGGTTGTAGTGGTGCGCCAGGCGTATATCGGCCACGGCAAAATCGTACCGGTTGCGGTAGTAGTAAAATTCCTTGCCGCCAGCTTTGTCGAATTCGCCCACGTTGCCCAGCCCGAAGAAGTTGTTGGTGTTGCGCGGGCCGCGCTCGGTAATGTTTACCAGCAAATCGTTATCCCATACCCGCTTCTTAAAAATGCCGCTGTAATTAATGATGTACGATTGCTTTTGGAAGGTATAGTTTACGGATAAATGCTGTAAGCTGGAGTACGGCTGCTTTTGGAAACTGTAGCGCACATAGTTGGCACCGCCCACAAACTGCAGCCCATCCTCGGTGCTGTAACCTAAGGAGATGATGGGGATAACGGTGTTGTACTTGTTCTCGGGCCGTATGTATTGGTTTATGGTGGTATCTTCCTTCAATTTAAGGTGCGCAGAGGATGCCGGGGGCAGGTTGTTCTGCTGGTCGCTTCGGTCGTACAGGTAGAGGTTTTTGCGGCTTTGGGCCGAGTCTATCACATAGGTATCCTCATCGTGGCCGCCTATCATGCGCACAGTGATGGGCGATGTATTGCTGCCGATAACCTCGAAGGTATTCTTCCCTTCCAACCCGTACACACGCAAATCCCTGGTGTCTTTATGTTTAAAGGTGCGCTGGTATATTACCTTGCCCAGGCTGTCTTTCTTGAATTTATTGATGGTGAGCTGCACGTCGCCATCGGGCTGGCGTGTGATGGTGAACTTCTCGTTCTTGTCAGACCCCGCTACATCCACCCGCTGCGCCAGGAAACGGTAATACTTCATGGCATATTTGCGGATATGGTCGCGCCTGCGTTTAAAGGTTTTGAAAATGGCCGGTGCCGATACTGCGTACACGTTGGGTGGCATCAACCTCAAGGCCCGCTCCATCAGCTCATCGGTAAGGTGGCTCTGCACGTAGGCAATTTCCTCCTCCCAATCCTTTTCATTCAGCTGGTTAAGGAAGTACAGATCGAAGCTTACGGTGTTGTAGTTCCACAGATCTACCCGCCGGATATGGTCGGTATAGGCCTGCAGGTTGGGCCTGGCTATCGACATTACCGAGAATACCGCCCCGCCTGTGGTGTAAAACACCTTATCCCTATCCTTGGGGAAAGGCTCGTAGATGTTTTTGGTAGAATCGCTGCCACGGGTCCATTTCCATTGGCCGCCGTGGCGGTCCCAATCGCCCATAATAAAATCGAAGATGCGGGCTCGCAGTATCAGCTTGGCATCGGCTTTTTTGTCGTTGTCCTGTTCCATCTTATCCTGCAGGCTCTCGGTTTTGATATCCTTAGCGCCATCGGCAGGGCCGCGTTCCTCAAAAAGGTACAGGTGGTTGGCAAACTCGTCGCGGTATTTGCCCAAAGCAGCGTCGTTGCCAAGATACACAATCACGGGGTTGGTATGCTGCAGACCCAGCGCATCGGCCAGGGGCGGTACGGCCAGCGCAGAGTAAGGGTGACCGATAGAACCGGCATCCAGCATCAAATCCTCCACCATGGTGTTCTTGAATATCTTGGGCTGATCGCGCGAGGTGGTTTTATTTACCGAACGCAACACCCATTCGCGACCGCTGGAATCCTGCAATTGCAGCGACGTAGTTTGGTTACCGCCGCCCGTGCCGGTTATTTTGAGGCCGCCTTTTTCTTTATCGAGGTGGAAGATGGGCACCTTGATAGGCTGCGCCCACACCTTGCGGTAATTGGTACCCAGTATGGCTCTTTTGAACAGGCCCGCTTTATCGAATTTGGCGTTGGCTATCACAGTAATGCTATCGGCCTCCACTGGTTTTTGGGCAAAGGCAGGCGATGCTGCTGCCAGCAGGAAAACAATTGACAGTAATTGTTTATAACGCATAGATAACGGCGGGGGCTTTAGTATCGTGAGATGCAATGTTTAACATTAAATTGCGGCATTTGTTCTGTGGGCTATACCCTGCACGCCCAATGGCTAAATATAATAAGTTTACGTAAGATAAGGGCGTTAATGGCGGCAAGTCTTCGTCAGGAGTCGACTCACCCCCCTCCCCCTCTCTGCTGCGCAAAGAAGGGGAGAAATTGGGGTTATTTTTTTCTCTTCACTCCCTTTTCTTCACCCTCTTTACGAAGTAGAGAGGGTCGACCAGCGATAGCGAAGTCGGGGTGAGTCAAATCTGCAAGCGATAAGAAACGAGTTCAAAAGTCCCGAATCCTCAAAGGCAGCCGCAATACGCGCAGCATTGTGGCGCATTTGCCCCTTGCCCACCGTGGCAGGATTAATTAACTTGCATAAACCATTTACCCATATGAAAGTAGTACGCGTACAATACACCACCCGCGCCGAATATGCGCCGATAAATCAGCAGAACATAGCCGCCGTAGTGGCCGAGCTGAAGGCCCTGAACCACCCCGGCATCAAATACGGGGCATGGCTACTGCCCGATGGCAAAACCTTTATGCACTTCGACCAGCTGGAGAGCGAGGAAGCCCACCAGGTGTTACAGGAACTAGCCTCCTTCAAAAAATTTGCCGACGAACTTCGGGCCAGCGGATTGGAAGTGGAGCCCAAGCTGGAGATACTAAGTTTGGTGGCGAGTACAGAAACCTATTACTAAACACCCCATCAAAAAATGAAGGAAGCCTTTTTACTGCAATACAGCCTGCTCCAAAAAAGCAGGGCCGTTCTGTTTGATTTTTTGGAGGCCGAAGTTGGCGAAGAAGGCATAAACACGCCGATTGCCGCCTATAGCATGCGCACTATAGCCGGGCTAATGCAGCATTCGGCGGCATGCACCATCAACTGGCTGGGCTCCTTCGCGCTAAAACTGCCCGATGGCAGTATCGCCATGCCCGAAACGCCAACTATACCTACCCTGCGCACGCTTTACCGGCAGATAGATGAGCTGGTGCACCAATTCCTTACCCAAACCGGCGATGCCATGCAGGTACCCATCAGCGGCGTACACGATGCCTGCGGCGCCCTAACCGCCACCCCCGCCGAACTGTTTACCCACACATTTACCCACGAGCACCACCACAAAGGGCAGCTGCTCAACATGTGCCGCACCCTTGGGCATACGCCACCGGATACGGATGTAAGCCTGTTTTTTGAGTATTGAAAGGTTTTGAAAAGCAGGGGTTGTGGTGCTTTGGTACCGATAGCCCCGTGTTTCCTCCAAGCCGCCGGTAGAAGCGGGCTTTCCGTACACCCGGGTTTAGGGTTGCCCTGTCCGTCCATTTTAGGGAGCGGAATTTTTGGGGACACAATGAAAGCAAGGACGTTTCTGAAGTGCGTTGGTAAAACTTAAAGAATGCCTTTCATTAATTCAGAACCAGTTACTATTGGTAGTAACGCTTTTTGCAAGCATGTAGTTGCAGATTTTGCATGAATTATTCCTCTTAAGGTGGAATAACTGATATTTGAGCATGTTAAGAATATCTCAGACGATATATCACCATCTGAATCCGCGATATCCAATAAGTCGTGGTATTCGTAAATGAAATCGTATGAAAATTCACCTACTTTGAAATGAGTTTCCGACTCTGTTTCAACATCCATAGTAACGCTAAGTTCTATTTTTATAGCATTAGCTTCTAAATTATATAGTGGATTAAGTTGAATGCCGTAATTAATTCGAGTATCCTCCGAATCAATCAGCTCAGGAAGGTTGTTTATTACTTGAATTTTTGGAAATATTTCTATGACCTCTAATTTAGAAATATCAATCTTTATTGGTTTCTTTTTAGGCATTTGAAAGTTAGCTTACTTTAACGCGTTCAATATTTTTAAAATCCTCAGGTTTAATATTAGCTTTGATAAAACTGTTATCTGCCTGTTTGGAACGAGCACATATTACGCCAACTGAATTAACTTCCAGCTCTGATATCTCTGGGGAAACAAAATTTTGATATTTTAAGTTATGGGCCATTAACTTGTGTTGCCGATATAAAAGCCTTACAAAAGATGTGGCAAGTAACCCATCATACATTTTTGCTTGTTGCACATCAACAGATGTATTAGGTATGTGATATATCCTCTCGCCGATGGCAAGTCCTATTTTTATAAGAGTTTGGGATGTGAAGTTATGTCCTCCACTCAACCACTTACTTATTTCTGATTCTCTTTTTCCCAGTTTTTCAGCTAACTGACGCTGAGTTATTCCATGTTTTTTTAAAAGAAAGTGAATTCTATCTGCCAAAGCAAATGATTCATCCATAAGTGCTTTATCCTCTGAGCTAATTTGAGCTCTCAGTTGTTCCATTAAAGGATTCTTTAGCATACTTTGTTGTTTGTTGTTAAATGAAGAAGCTCAATTTGCCAGAAATTGTTTTACCGCTAATTTCAATATCGCCTGACTTGATCAACTCTTGTATCTTGACATCGATATTTTGCAGCGTGGTAACACAGGTATTTAAATGAGGGTCTTCTTGATATGTTTTGGTTTTTTTTATACCGCCGTTGCCCAGCACTAATATTAAATCGCCATAGCGCAAGCAATAAAGTCGACACTTTGTATCGAATAAGTAATGCCCGGGTAAAGCACAAACATGATCGTGACGTTTGCCTTCATACCTGAAATATCGTTCTTGAGCACCATTTTGGCCAATTTTGGTTAACAGATTTACTATTTGAACTGCATCCTTGTTCTTATTTTGTGATTGTAGATATTTAAGATAAGACTCCATTTCACAGTCTTCGTTACTTCCTATAACAATGCTATAAAAATTAACGTCCTTATATTCCTCAAATAAAATAATAGTTATTTCCTGCTTCACTTATAAGTTAAGTTCAAAAGTAAATAATCATTTGACTTTTACAAGTATAATCGCAAATTTATTACAATACAATTAAGTTTATTAACAGTTCAATTCCTTCGTTTTCATCCAATTAGGGTACATCCCCCCGTCCGTCCGCTCCCCACCCCTTCCACCCACGGACACTTTACCCATACACCACATCGCCAATATCCACCCCAACCTTTCTATCCTGATCTGTAGCCAGTTTCTCCAGGTAATCTGATACCACAAAGCGGGTGCCGGGCATTTGACGGCTTAGCTCGGCGGCTTTTTGCTGCCACTTTTTTATGGCGTTTACATCGGGGAACAGCATTACTTGCCTGTTTTGCAATATTTTGCACTTCTGAAGGTTCAGGCCTTCCAGACTGCCGCAGCTTAGCCAGATGAAGGCGGGCATCATGGCGGCGGCTATAATGGCGGTTTTCTCGCTCTCTACTATAGCTACGGGTTTGTATGGCGCGGTAAGCAGCAGGTGCTCGCCAAACAGGCATTGGTTTAGTGTAAAGGCGGTATCGGCAGGGGCGGTTTTCAGCAGCAGGCTGTGCGCCCAGGTAATGTGGTTAAAGGGTTGTTTTACGCGCTTGCCGCTGTGTTTATCGTATAGCATTATTTTGCCTGTACGCACATGGCCATGGGTATCAAGCTGCCAAAAAACAGTTGCGCCAAACCAGTGCCCGCTGGTGCCAATGCGGTACATGCCGATGAGCTTATTGGTTGCCTCTAAACCAAAGCGACTAACCAGGTATTGCACAAAGTTATTGTAAGGGTAATCGGTAAAACTGGCGTTCACCAGGTCGGGGTGTATGTGGTAGTCTACCTCGGGCTGCTGCTTTTTGGGCCTTCCTATGGGCCGTTTGCTAACCGCCGCCACGTTCCCCTGCTCAAAAAACCGTTTAGGCGTGTAGTGGTAGCCGCATTTATCAATACGATCGCACAGGCCCACATGTGGTGCCAGCTCTTCGCCGGTTTCGGTATTAATGTAGCGTTTAAAACTACGTGTGCGGTGGTTGCAGCCGGGGCAGCGGTAACGGCTTTGCATACCTGCGTAAGGTTGTAATTTGTATTTGTACATGTGTGGGTGGGTTGCGGCCGTCCGTCTAAAAAGTTCCGCACCCCTAAACGGACGGACGGTTTACAATTGGTTGTCATTATCGGCTTTCTTCAGCATCCTATCCACCTTTTGGTGCGAAATGCCCAGCTTGTTGCCTATCTCCCGCAGCGACCAGCCCAATGCCCGGTATTCCAGCACCTTACTTAGCAGCCCGTTATCTTTACCACTTTTTTGTTTTGCCAGCTGTTTCCACTCTTCGCTAAAGGCTAAAAATTCGTATTGCAAAAAGTTACTGGGTTTGCTTATCTGGCAAAGGCATACGTTGCTATCGCCATACACCTGCTCGGTATTACGTTGTTTTATTTGCTTAAGGTAACGTATGGCGCTATCGGCATTGCTTTCGCCAATGGTAAAGGCGCTATCGCAAAAGTTCATCAGCATTTTACTGCCCTGCAAATCGTTGCGGGTTATGGGCATCGATAAGTCGCGTTTGGGTGTATGTGCCAGTACCAGTATGCTCAGGTCGTACTTGTTTTTGAGGCTTTTAAGCTGTTTCATCAAAGGCAAGGCACCTTTAGCCTGCTCGGTTTCGTTGCGCAGGTAGGTAAGGTTATCAATAATGAGGATTTTGGCACCGGTATCAACAATGGTGCGTTCCAGGTCGTTAATAAGGTATTCGTCAAAATCGTCGAAGCCGTTAGGCAGTTCGGTATCAGGGTTTATCTTGGCACGTAAAAAACCATTGTTAAACTGGTAATGGCTGCTGTAATCCAGCGAATAACGTGCCTCAAACTGTTTATCGGTCAATTCAAAATCGCAGTAAACAACTTGCTGCGGGCTTGCCTCTACATCAAAAGGATAAGCGCCCACGCCTTTAGTAATAGCATCGGCAATTTGTACTGCCAGTATACTTTTGCCCAGGTTGCTATCGGCAAACAGGATGCATACCTCGCCCTGGTGCCAAAATTTGCCAAACAGCATTTGGGGTATGGCAGCGTTTTTGGCATCCTGCATCCAGTGGTTGGCGCGCTTTACGGTTAGCACGCTGTCGGTTTGCGTTTGCGGTTGGCTTAGTTGTAGTAAACTTTGTTGTTGTAAATGTTCAGCATGGATGCGCATACTGTCGCTTTGGTGTTGGTTTGAACTCATATTGGGTAATTAATAAAATGCAGAATTTTATAAAATACCTCTCCAATAACCTATAATATATAGGTTTTCAGTAAACGCGGGTTGCGTTTAAAGCTATAGCACGATTTGGTTGGTGTGTCCGTCCGCCAAGAGGTGCGGAATTATCAGCGACAAAAGGGGACGGATAGAAAAGGTGATTAGCCCTTGAAGAGATATGTTCGATACAAATATAAAGAATAATCTTTAATTCAAAGAAATTTATTTAAAAATTTCACGATGTGTCCGTGATAATTCCGGGTAGGGAAACGGACGGACAGCCTCTCGCTGTCGCAAGCAATAACTTTACCCTCCAAAATCTTGCAAATCCACCTATAACGTTTAAGATTTCAACTTAACAAAACTATTGATGGCTTTCGCAAGCAGAATGCTGGCTTTATTGGGGGCAAGATCTGGAACCTTCGCCCTGTGGAGAAGATGTTATTAAAATATATACTTTTACCACATGTTGGATAACAAAACAGAAATAGAATTATTGCGGACTATCTTAGGCTTTGCCGGTATGAAACCGGATGCATTTGAATTATCATTGCCTCACTGGAAATTAAAAAGATACAAAAAAGGTGAGTTTTACAATGAGTATAAAAATGTTTGCAAGCACCTTGGGTTTGTTATCAACGGAGTTTTCAGAATTTATCGTGTAAACACAAATACGGGAGAAGAAAAGAACATGCTTTTTTTTACCGATCACCAATTCGTAACATCCTATAAAAGCTTTTTAAGCCAAACAGGTTGCGAATATTATACTGAAGCGATGGTTGATTCGCTCATATTGTATATCCATATCGATCAGCTGAACGAACTTTATAAGCAATCGCACCAGTGGGAACGGTTTGGAAGGATCGTAGCCGAAACTGCTTTTCATGAGGTTATGGTTAATACAGAAGGATTTTTGTTTAAATCGCCGGAGGACCGTTACCGGGAGATGATGGAAAAGCATCCTAATATTTTTAATTCGGTACCACTTTATCATATCGCCTCTTATTTGGGTATCCAGGGGCCATCACTAAGCCGTATCCGTAAAAGGATGGTTGGGAAATAAGGCCAGCTGTTATTTCCTGAAATGCTAAAATCCTCTTTAAAAACTTTTTTTAAGAGGATTTTCGATTTTAACCTGGGTTAAAGTTATTGCGGCGGCATAGCCCGATGTTTGTCATGTCCTAAACAATTAGGCATTACAAAACATGAAAACAGCAATAATAATGATGGCAATGAGCGTATTAGGTTTCACTGCTCAGGCCCAAAAAACAACAAACAAAAATTCTAAAACTATCGTACTTGTCCACGGAGCGTGGTCCGATGCATCTTCGTGGGATGCCGTTATCCCTTTGTTAAAAGCCCGGGGCGAAGAGGTAATCAATGTTAACCTTGCAGGCCACGGAAAAGATACTACCTCGTTTGCCGGTATCAGCTTTCAAACTTATGTCGATCAGGTAAAAGCAGCTATCGGCACCCGCACTAATGTGGTTTTGGTGGGACACAGTTTTGGTGGGATGGTTATCAGCCAGGTAGCCGAAGAAATCCCTGCACAAATTAAAGAGCTCATCTTCCTTGCAGCAGCGTTGCCGCACGATGGCGACAGCCTTTTAGGGCTTGCCAAAGGAGACCCGGCTTCTCATATCGGCAAATCCCTTACTATTGATAAGAACCACGGTGCAGCTATCATTGCGAAAAATGCCGTAGCTGATATCTTCGCTGCCGATGCACCTCAGCAAGTTCAGGAATATATCGCCGCCAACATTAAACCAGAACCGCTGGCACCTTTGGCTACACCTGTTCACCTTACCGGGAAAAATTTCGGCAGCGTTAAAAAGGTTTATATCCACACGGTTAATGATAATGCAATAAGCTACCCGGCACAACAATATATGGTAAAAGCAGGTAAGGTGGCTAAAGTATATACCCTGGTAAGTAGCCATACACCATTCATATCTATGCCCGATAAGCTGGCTGCAATACTGATTGCCGAAAGCAAATAATAATCGATAAACTCAAAAAACAATTCACAAACTATAAATCAAAATATCATGAAACGCACAGCAAAAGCGCATTGGAGCGGTAATTTACAAGAAGGTAAAGGAGAAATCAGCACACAAAGTACCGTGCTTAACGAAACTCAATATTCATTCAAAACCCGCTTTGCCGATGGCATAGGCACTAACCCGGAAGAACTGATTGCCGCCGCACACGCAGGTTGTTTTTCCATGGCCCTTAGCGCAACATTGGCGCACCACAATATTACTGCAAGTGATATTTACACCACCGCGATAGTTGACCTTGACATGCAGGCATTAAGCATAACCGGCATCCATTTAGAAGTAAAAGCAAGCATTAAGGGCGTAAATGAAGCAACATTTACCGAAATAGCCGAAGGCGCAAAGGCGCATTGCATTATCTCTAAAGCATTGAATGTGCCAGTTACATTAAGCGTTGTTTACGGTTGACGTAATGTGAAAGCATTTGGTAACATGCTGCCAGAAACTCATCGGATGATTTCCGGTGAGTTTTTTTGTTTGTACAAAAACAATGGGTTTGACCCGGCAAAAAAGATTAGCCCCAATTGGCGCAAGTTCCTCGCTTGTGGCCCGCATGCAAGGTAGCCACTTTGCTTATTCGCCACCCTGCCTATCGGGGATTACTAATGTTTTAATTTTTTTGGCTAAGGTATTAATGAACTCCCTTTGGTCGGTTGTCTTCGTTCCTCGCAATAACGTGGTGGTTAGTGGTTTTTCTGAGCATCCTTCGCACTCACGCTGTCACCAAAATTCCGCTCCCTAAAACGGACGGACAGGGCAACCCTAAACCCGATTGTACGGAAAGCCCGCTTCTATCAGCGGCTTGGAGGAAAACCTGCCTGCCGGCAGGCAGGGCGGGGCTAACGTAACCCAAACGCTTCTGCCCCTGCTTTTCAAAAAGGGCCACCCCATTTTTCCGCAAAAAAGGGTAGAATTACCCTGCCGTTTACCGGCTATTCCTGTAGGCTGTGCCGTTTAATTACCCTGCGGGCAACCGCTTTTAACCCTTATTTAAACTATTGCGCCAGGTTAAGGGTTTCGTGCTTGTTATTGTGATTTTTAATTAACTAATTTTACTGATAATAAAGCTGTTAGCCAATTTAATTAACCGGTACCTAACCTCACTTTTTATGAAAAAATTTCTCGTTGTTGCTGTTATTTTAGGGATGCTGCTGGCCTGCAAATATTTCCAGGGCCATAAAGCAAGCGGCCTGCCAAACGCTTTTTGCGACTCCACCGTGGCAGATAACCCCTGCGCCATCATCCCTTACGATGTTAACGAAAGCTTTGGCCTCGGCTACGATAGCTTCCTCGATTCGCTGCACCAAACGCCTTTTGATATTTTCTCCTGGCAAACTTTTATGGCGCTCAACTGGCCCGCCAATGCCGCCGGTAACCCCATCGGTACTTCCATTACCGATTCGGTGAACGCGCCCCGCGTATGGGAACATTACCAGGACCCTGCCGAGGTTTTCGGTACCAGTATGCCCTTGCTCAACCTGCACCTTGGCGAGGCTAAAAAAGGCGGGCAAAAGTTCCTTTACCTCGATTCGAAGGCACCACATAATTTAGCACACGTTGCCTCCATCAACGCTAACGACCTTGACGGTTTCCAGGAAGCCGATGGCCACCCGCTTATCGACCGTAACCTCAACTTCGCCCTCTACGAAATAAAAATGAACCCGGTGGAAACCAAGTTCACCCTTGATAACCAGCTGACCACCACGCAGGGCATTTATAACGCGGGCATCAAAACCAACAACTCCATCGATCTGCCGCAGAGCAACCCCGCCACCAAAAACGTGGGGATGATAGAGATCAAAGCCTCCTGGCGCATCCTGCTACCCGCCACCGGCGACGATACCAGTCGCTACTATTGCCGCAAGGCCACCATCTTTATCGATAGCCTGCACACCCGCAACCACAAGCCGCTGCTAATTACCAACGTAACCGTGGGGATGGTTGGGATGCACATTGTGCGCAAAACGGCCAAGGTGCACGTTAACCAAATCTGGACCACCTTCGAGCATATTGATAACACGCCGGATAATGCCCAGGAGGCGCAGATGATTAACAGGCAATGGTCGTTTTACAACCCGGATTGCCTAAACTGTACGCCAAACGCCCCGGCAGATACCATCAAAGGTGATAAGCAGCAGTATATGTGGGAGCCTACGATGCCTTACGCCCGCGATTATGCCACAGGTTCGCCCGGTCAGCAAAGCAAGCGCGATTCGTTTGGTACGCAGGCTATGCGCGTTTACCCCGTTTACCGCTATACCGAACTGGTGAACCAGCAATGGCAGGCCAAGCTTAAAGGCACCGTTTGGGCCAATTACAGGCTCATTGGTACACAGTGGGAGCAATCGGAGATAAACCCCGGGCCAACCGCGCCAAACTTTTTGGGCAACACCACGCTGGAAACCTTCCTGCAGGCCGATGCATCGTGCATAAGCTGCCACCGCGACGCCAGCATCCTCTACAACAACAAAAAAGACACCATAAAAACCGACTTCAGCTTTATTTTCCCCATCTACGCCAGGGCAAATACCAACGCCAAGCCGGCAAAGAAATAAACTATTGAACTTCTATTGATTTAAGGGATGAGGCTGCCGTGAGGTGGCCTCATTTTTTTTGAAAGGAGATACCTTCGTCCCCGCTACACTCCTAACTGCCTTTTTATGGCATCAAGAAGCTGATCGACATCGAATGGTTTTGCAATAAAATCGTTTGGGGCGCCGGGTAAATTGAGCACTGCGGCAAGATCGTGTGTGCCCGAGATGAGGATAACCGGAATTGATTTCGTAAGGGGGTTTTCCTTTATTTCTTTACAAATGGCGCGCCCATCCATATCGGCAAGCAGCACATCCATCAAAATAAGATCGGGGGTAAAATCTTTTATATGGTCGAATATGTTGTAGCCGCGGTTTAAGGTTTTCACCGTGTAGCCACTTTCGGTTAACAGATAAGCAACAACTTCTAAAATATCATCGTCATCATCTAAAACCAATATCTTTTTGCTCATAAATCAAGGTAGAATAGCATCGGCAATAGGTAGCCAATTATAGTGCCAGCATTATAGCTTTTACTGTTTAATTGTTTATAGACCAGATATTTATTCAATTAGTTTAAAAACGGGGTTATGGCCACCGTTTCAGTTTCTATTTTGAGGTAGATCATAAAATCAGAACCCACTCCCGGCTCGCCTCTACCGAAACCTATTTTCAGCAACCCTCCGGCCCCAATTTTGGTAAGCGGAAGCGCAGTATTATTGTCTTCTATCCATTTCGTTTTGTAACAATCGTGGCAAGCCAGGGTCAAATTATCTGAAAATCAACCTTATGGAGCCAAACAAAAAAACAGCGAGGATTGCCGGCCTACTTTACCTTATCGTGGTGCTTAGCGGCCTTTTTCACCTGTTATACGTGCCCGGGAAATTGATTGATTGGCACAACCCGGTCCTCACCCTGCAAAATATCACCGCCCACGAAACCCTTTTCCGGCTGAGTATCCTGGCGGGCTGCATCTGCTACACGGCGTTCCTGTTTTTGCCCCTCGTATTATATAAATTGCTGTCGCCCGTAAATAAAACCCATGGGGTAGCCATGGCCGCCCTCGCGCTGCTGAGCGTGCCCATATCCTTTGTAAACCTGCTGAACAAATTTGCCGTGCTTACCCTTATCAGCAAGCCGGAATACGCCATAGCCCCGCCGGGACTTGCCTCGCAGGTGATGCTGCAATTGCAATACTATAGCAATGGCAACCTGGTAGCCTCGCTGTTTTGGGGCTTGTGGCTGCTGCCATTTGGGTGGCTGGTGTACCGGTCGTGTTTTTTGCCGAAGGTGCTTGGCTTGCTATTGATGGCGGGTTGTGTTGGCTATGTAGTAAATTTTGTAGGCGAGCTGGTATTTGCCGGCGCATACGCCAAAAGTGGTATCGACAGCTATATCAGCATCCCCGGCGGGTTGGGCGAAATTGGCACTTGCCTGTGGCTGTTGGTTATGGGAGTGAAAGTTAAAACAACAAACTTTACAGCAACGAAATAAAAAGAGATGGCAAATTCTCCCCAACTACAAAATTTCCGCATCAATATTAAGCTTAAACTCTCCGCTTTATGGGTGAGCGTAATGTTTTGCTATGTGTACGGCGACTTTTTTTCGCTGTTTGTACCTGGCCGCATCCAAAACCTGATGAATGGCAATAGCGGCAGCGGCCACACCACGCCCGTGATGCTGCTGGTGTATGCCATCCTGATGACCCTGCCGCCCATGATGATATTCCTTTCACTTATACTCCGCCCTAAAATCAACCGGGTTGCCAATTTGGCAACCGGCACATTATTTACCCTCGTGATGGTGCTGGTTGTGGCTACCTCTATTAGTAAGTGGATGCTATTTTACACCTATTTAGGGGTGGTAGAGGTGGTTATCACTTGCCTGATTATCGGATATGCCTGGAAATGGCCTAAAGAGTGACCACCGGCGGTGGAACGCAACGGGATAATTGTGTTGTTTGGGGGTGGATTAGAAGCATCAGCGGCTCGCCTCCTTCAAAAAACTCGCCGATGAGCTATGGCCCAGCGGGCTGGAAGTGGGGCCGAAATTGGAGATATTGAGTTTAGTGGCGAGTACGGAGGGGTATTACTGAGAAAGTTTTGAAAAGCAAAGGTAGTAGCGCTTAGGCCGGGTTCTGCCCCGCTTTCCCTCCAAGCCGCCGGTAGAAGCAGCTTTCCGTACAATCGGGTTTAGGGTTGAGGTGTCTTACGAATTCACCGCCGAATATGTTAACGAAATAAATCAACCTTCCTGATAACCAATGAAGTTTACATTTTGAATAAATTCACGTGTTGCATCAAAATCGAAATATTTACGTTTTAACACTTGGATTTGAAATGAAACCGGAAGGTAAAATCCCCATTTAGAAAAATCCATCATTGTTGGCTTAGTTCGAATGGCGTTTTCAAGGGGAAAATCAATATCATCAATGAGCGCGATGCATTTTTGAAAGTTCGCATTTAATTCAAATAAGTCTCCTTTAAATGTAAAGGAACTTTCATGTTCATTATAACCATCTTCTGTGCCTAATATTCCGAATAAAAAATGAAGGCTTTTGTTAATCTTTGTCCCCTGAAAACTAAAGACTTGGATGTGGCCATCTTTAATTAGTACAGGCCTGTCATCTTCTAAACTCTCAATTGGATACCCGGCAAACTCGGTTCTAAATTGCCTCAGTATTTCTGTAGCTGTTTCATTAACTTCTGGTATTGTATCTGTTTCAAATAATAACTGCAACATGCGTTCCCGAATTTTGTAATGGAGGTCCGCTCCCGAACCAGAGAAAATTGGTTTTTTCCCGTCTTTTGCAGGAACCACTGTGATTTTTTTCGCTTTATGGTCTACATCAACTATTTTCCATATTCGTGCAGCAAGCAACATGTTTTCGTCTACCTGGAGTTGAAGAGATAACGGTATCTCTCCTATAGTTTTATCATAGTTAATTACTTTATAATTCGGCTCCGTTTTAAATACGCTGTAAAAGTCTTTGCTATTTACAATCCGTTCACCTTCGACACCTATTATTAATTCGCCTCCTATTAACTCAAGCATATCGTTTTTAAGAAGCGCATTTATAACGTCTGTTGTTTCTATTCCTTCGATTTTTGAAAACGCATAGTTTGTCGAAATTCGTTTACATAATTCATTTACTGTTGCACCAGACAACTGCTTTACATAACCTAAGATTTGATGCAGCAAAATATCGTAAGGCTTTTCTGTCGCAAATACTGGTTCAATAAATCCTTCTTTATAAAGGGAAAGGCAGGCCAAAGATTGTAACAAACTCCACTTATCTGTAGCATAAAAAAGCAGTTTACTTACTTCTCCATCCCTTCTGCCGCTACGGCCAATACGTTGTATCAATGATGCAATAGAGTGTGTAGCGTCAATCTGAACTACTTTTTCGACAGACCCGATATCAATGCCTAATTCAAGGGTTGATGTACAAGCTATCGCAAACGGATAACGTACATTATTTTTAGCAAAATGCTCAATATATTCTCTTAACTCTTTGTCTATTGATGAATGATGAGAAAAATAATAAGGATGCCCATTTACCCTGTCCGATATCTTTTTCAGCTTCACCGCAACCTCTTCGGCACGCCCCCTGCTATTGGGGAAAATAAGCACTTTACTATCCTTGGTATTTAAATATAAATCTTTAAGTAGTTCTAATGGGAGGTCCCTGCCTTCTACGGCAAAATATTTTATCTCAGCCTCCATTTCTTTCGATGTCTTATCGAGAAGTACCTTTGTATTACTCTCATCTCCTGTCATCCTTTTCGCCTCCCCATAATCTCCAATTGTAGCTGATAATCCAACAACTAAAAACCTTGATTTATTCAAATACTGCAAGCGAGAAAGGACTGATTTTAACTGAATGCCGCGGTCGCTCCCTATAAAGGAATGTATTTCATCTATAACTACATATTCCAAACTGGAAAAGAGCGTTTTGGCATTGTACGGGGCATTAGCTAACATTGCCTCTATCGATTCGGGAGTTATCAATACTACTCCGGAAGGATTTTTTACTAATTTTTCTTTTAGTGTGCGATTCGCTTCCCCGTGCCACTTAGTAACGTTCACATCCAGATACACACATAAATCTTCCACCCGATTAAATTGATCATTAATCAACGCTATTAGTGGCGAAATATATAGCACTTTTACTCCGTGCTCGGTAAAATTGACTTTAGAAAGAATGGGTAGGAATGCTGCTTCTGTTTTACCGGAGGCAGTCCTCGAAGCTAAAATAATATTTTCCGATGTGTTGAGTATCTTATCGATTGCCGCTGATTGGATCGGGCGCAAATATTCCCATCTCTTATCTCTGATATACTTTCGTATAGGTTCCGATAGTTGATCAAACACAGTTATAACTCCTCTATATCGGCCAACAACGTTTCATCCGGGCGTTCGTCTCTAACTTCCAAATCTCCAAACAATTTTTGTTTATCAACTCCAGGGTTCTGCCGTATAATACTAAGTATATTTAAGAAGTCTCTTATTACTTCGCGGGGAGTTAGAAATTCATTTGCACCGGGCTTGTTAAATAGTTCTTCCATAAATTGTTGAATATCCTGATTAGTTACATCGAGTTCAACTTTGTAATTGAAATCAAAAACATCTTTAAGCTTTTTCAGCAATACGAATATTTCGTTATGGTCGAGTGGCATTAAACGAATTACAGGCTGGGCAAAATCTCTTATTTCCTGTGTTTCAAACTTGTTAGTTTCCAACCGTGATTTTAATGCTTGATAGCTAAATAAGCCCCTCCTGGGATTTTCTAAAACTTCTTTGGTCCCGGCAAAATTTATAAACAGGTTGCTTACCTTTCCCTGGAAGCAGTCATTATAAATCGTAAGAATCTTTTCATAATTCTTTTCGCGCATCACCGACGTAGATATTTTATATAGATTGATAGCCTCATCAAGATTTATCATAAAACCACTATAACCAATGCTAACAAATAACTTACAAAAGTTTTTTAGCATATCATAGTAATTCAAATCATTAATCACATCGCGTACCCCCAACTCTTGCCTGGCTTCGGTTTTAGTTTTATACTCCCCTTTAAGCCACTTTAATGCATTACGCCTTAGGGTTTCATCTTCTTTGATAAAACCTTCGTAGTATTTCATAATAACCCAACCAAAATCAAATCCCCCCACTTCGGTGATTTCATTGACCGTTTTCATTATATTGTTTTGAATAAGCGCTAAGTACTCTTCTTTTCGTATGTCCGACAAGCTAATTTGATTTGCTTGTGCGGTTTGAATCATTATTTGCTCTATCCACTTTTCTAATAAAGTAGGCAAAGCACCACCTTCAGGTTTCGTTTGAATAGACACATTATCCATAATAGCTGCATATAGAGCTACGCCTTTGCCATCGTTAGAATAGAGGCGATTATCAGGGGTAAAATCTGCATTTGCCACAACAAACTTTTGCTTTAAGGCCACGGTGTTCAACAAGTGTAACATAAATGACTTGCCCGACCCAAACTCGCCAATCCAGAATTTCACGATACTGTGCCCGTTTTTAACATCTTCTAATGCGGAGATAAATGCGTCAACCTCGGCTGACCTGCCGACTGTAATATGTTGTACACCTATTTTGGGGACAACGCCACCAAGTAAAGAATTGATTATTGCGGTTGCCTCTTTGGGTTTAAGGTTGGTAATCATTATATTATAATTCGGTTAAGGTAATCAGGGTTTATCGTATAATAGTCCTCGTCTTCTTCAATAAGAACATCATCTAACATTTCGTAACAACTTTCATTAATCGTATCGATTAATTGATTTTTGAACAATGAATTTCTTTTTGCAAAATTTTCAAGTTCAGATGCAGTTACGCAATAATCGTTATCTTGAAACAACATTAAACAATCTTTTTCGGTTGCGTTAAGTGATACAACGGTACTAATTGAAATTGCGACGGAAGCTGTTTGCATTAAGGCTTCAACTTTGCCGAAATTATTATCAATTGGACTTTGAAGCTCATAAACCGCCTCATCATCGTCGTCTTTTAAATACTCATTTAATATTTCGACTGTACCGCTATGTTGTTGCTCTACACGTTTAATGGCTTCTGTATTTAACGTAATACTTTTCCGTTTGGCTTTATATATACTAAGGACATCCAGAAGCGCCTTGTCGAGTCCTTTTGTTTTGCTTAGCTCGTTTACAATAATTTGAAAACTATCTAATTGCTCCTGGTTTGCAAATAATTTTTTTTGTATCGTTTTATTAAGTGCTTTGTTATCAATCTTTATCGACAATAAATCCTGATAAATATAATGTAGATAAAGTTTAAGAGATTCCACTTTATCAAAAGCAACCATGAATTTAGAAGCTTCATAGTATATATTTTCAATTGATGGGTTTTTAGCATTTAGCTTAGCTAATAAATGGATTTGTTCCACCAAAGCTTTATGATCGCTGCCAATATATCCGTCGGTTAAATGCTCAAATTTTATTTTCCAGCGAGTTGTATTAGCCTCGTTTAATAGTAACTCAGTTTCTTCATCCGGAATGCCCACCGTCGGCAATAGATAAGTAATTACCTCATCCATTATGCTATCCAAATGCTTTTTAAACAAGTTAATAGCTTCTGGACCGCCAGAATTGTAATCCGGCGATATTTTTCTTTTATGATCCCATGCTATTCTGATTGCTGCTTCTGATTTTCGGTAAAGGGTATGGTATAAATCGCCTTCAGCGTTTTCCTTTATATATGCGGAATCGTAACCATCCCAGTAACCAGGTTGTGATTTATGATAACGATAGGCTGCATTTTTTACCGCATCAATTCTCTTTGATAAGGCATATTCTTCGTTCGCCAGTACTCTGACAATTCGTTTAATAGATAACAGGTATAACTTAATAATCGCTACACGACAACCTTCAATTGAGTTAAAATTGTTACTGTAGTCGTAGAATTTATTTAACCAAATTTCTTCCTGGGCACTTAGTCCAAGTTTAGCTTTATATTTTTTACCCAGTTTATACTCATCAGGGTCGTAAGCGGCATATATGGTACCGCTGCTAGCTGTGAAAGAGCTATTGCTAAATTCTGTATCAATTCTCGTTATATGTTGTGAAATTTCAATAATTGATGAATCAGTGCGTTTCTCAGGTTGCTGAGTAGATATTGGATTAGCATAAGACCTGGGGCTTTGAAGAGGGGTTTGTTTATTTTCAGACGTATTTGAAAATGGTATCGGTGTATTGGTGCCCAACTGCCTTAACAATTTCACTATCTCAAGTTCGTTAAACTTTTTGCTGATTACAAGACCATAAATACCATTATGCAACATTGAATAGTCATTACTATCTGCAGATAGTTTTGTTTCTAAATTGTTATGGGCTTCCTGTGCTTTAAGGTTTATAAAGGAATCTAATAAAAGTTCTAATTGTTTTGGTGATAATTGGTCATAACAAAGTGCAACTGTGTATCTAATGGTCTGATTAGTTACGTTGAGTTGCGATGGTTTAGATTCAAGTAATAATCTCCACTTTATTCCAAAGTGTTTTGAAGCTAATTCCTGAGATGCCATTTTAGGCTGTGGATTAACGGGTATCATTGCTGGTCTGACTGGTTTAACCCGCGGAGGTGGGTGTGCAATTCCTTTTTTATTGCTGTTAAAGATTACAATAATTAAGACAATGCATATAATTAAAAAGATGATCATCCCAATAGTTTAGGTGGAGAGCAATATATAAATTATCAATCGAATTTCATAGTAGTAAAAAATGAGAAGATGTGCTAACTTTCAGCATATTGTTCGCTGCTGAGTACAAACCTACTACCTAAGCTAAACCCGATAGCAGCGAAAAGCCCGCTTCTACCAGCGGCTTGCAGCATATAGCGGGGCCGCCGCAACCAAAGTACTTCTGCCTTGCTTTTCCAATTCTCTCCACCGATTTACCCCAGCTTAGTCCTGAAGTTGCTTTACACAAGGTGTCCCAAATTGCTCAAAAAAAGTGTTTCACTCATTTTTGTATATTTTGTTTAAGTGGTTAATAATAAATATATTACATGGTTTACTTAAACAACAGGGGTGTCCCAAAGTGTTCCATAAAAAAATGCAACTATTTGATAATCAGTGTGAATTAAAAAATAAGTGTCCCACATTCAAAGTGGAACACTTGCAGGCACTTGTCGCAAACAGACAGACCAAAACCTCCTTAAACCCGGGTGTACCTAAAGCCCGCTTTAAAAATCCAGATCTCCATCCTCCCCGTCCATAACTTTGAATTTGGCAGTTAAAAAGGCATAAACCGGTATTTTTAAAAGCGTGGTACCGTAATCTTGTATCAAGTTGTAATCCTCACTAAGCAGGGCTTCCATATAACGATCTGCAGATGGGATATCGCCGATAATTGAATAATACCGGCACATCACGCCGTAAAAATTCGCAGCCAGCTCTATATTAAATTCCGTTTTGCCGGGGTACATATCTGCCAGATCGGCTTTATTTTCGAACACCGCGAGGAATTCATCCTCCCGGCCCTGGTCTAAAAGCGTGTCGGCGAAGTCTACGCGGTAGGGCAGGTGATCGGCAAACATATTATATGCTTTTTCCAAAATCACGTCGCCCTCATCAAACTGATCATTATGGGTGTAAGCAAAATGCAACAGGGCATAAAACTGCGCCCGTTGCGGGTATTTTTCTATGGCCGCCAATAATTCGGTTATTGCGTGTTCATAATTTTCATCCTCAAAAACTAACTCCTTCAACAAACTGAATTCAGCTTCCTGGGCAGCATTGTCAAAAGTTTCGTACAAAGTGCTCTCCTCAGTTTCAACTAATGCGTAGCCCGTGCCTATCGGCGGCTTCGCCGCCGGGCTGCCTTCCTGGTGTTGGCTGTCTATGAACTCGTTGTAGGTTTCATTCGTCTTTTTAATGAGGTCCAGTATCTGCAAATTAGCGGCTGTTCTTTCGTCGTCGAAATCATCAAGGTCGTCTTCATCATCATCCCAGGCATCGTCATCAAGGTCATCATCCCCGTGCATCACCCTAAAATTGCCTTCGCCGGCGGTGCGGTTGAGGGTGGCTATTATACTTCTGATGGTGGTTTCGCTATCATGCGGGCCGGCAACGTAGCAAGGCTCGCCGTTAAGCCCAAATTCCAGTTCCATAAGGGGGACGCTTTCGTCGTCGTCATCTTCTAATATAAACTTCGCTACGGCGAAATCTTTATGCGGTTTAAAGCCATAATCTTCTGCATATACCAATGCGCCAAAAATGATATTATGGGCTAAACTATAATCGCATTGTTCAAAGCCGGGGTACGCATCAACCAAATCCTGGTATTCATACGGCGACATGTTAAACCGGTAATCAGCATCCTTCACCCCAAGGCAAAACATATCAATCAGATAAATGCCTGCGGTTATATTGCCCGTTACATGCTTGCGCGCTATAATTATACTGCACATGCCTGCGCTTTCCCACTCTTCAGTAATAAGGCATTCGTGAATAGGCAGCGAGCGTGCCTGGTTTTTGATGTAATTTTCGGCGGTTAGGGCAACCGGCTTAAACGGGACTACTTTACCTTTATTTTTCTTGGCCATAAGATGCATCAATATTGGCCGGATCAAAAAAATCCGGCGCGTACCTGCAGGCAAATATCCTAAAATTTGCATTTTGAGGCAAGAAAACTTGTTACCGCTTCACAATGTAATCGTACCAAACGTACAATTGATCGAACAGCGGACCGGCGTTGAATTCTTTGCCTTTTGAGGTTACCATGCGCACGTTGCCGTCGGTGTTATCTACCATAATTTCGTCTATCTCGGTAGCGTCGTTGTCTTTCTGAAAGATGAAACGCACTTTCAGCTTTCCTTTAAGCCATTCCACATGGCTTTGCGCAGGCACCAAATGGGTTTCGCTGCCTTTGTAAAAGCTGATGTGCCTGGCGTCTTTCAAACTCATATAATGTAAAGCGAATTGCATAAGGTAAAGGAATGCAAAAACGGCGAGGAGCAACAGGTGAGAACCACCCTTTCGACAGGTGCTTTTTCACCCTTTTTGAGAGGGGACAACCGAAATCCGAAAATCAGGTGGCGATTTAACCGCAAAGGACACAAAGAAGGGCGCAAAGGGCACAAAGCCTTGCAAACCGGCAATAAGGCGCAAAAAGTAAATTATGAAATGTTAGCGCATTTACGTAAAAAAATCTTTGTGCCCTTTGCGCTAGTCAAACTGCAAATCTTTGTGCCCTTTGCGGTAAAATAAATCGCCCTACAAAACACTGCAAACCGTCTGCCCAATCAATTCCGAAATGGCGAAGCCCTCAACGTAGTTAATCCCCCAAATAAATCTTACATTTAGCACAACCATTATCCCTTAAATTGATGAAAAGACGCTCATTCGTGAAAAGCACCCTTTTAAGCGGCGCAGCTGCAGCCGTAATCCCTGCAACCGCCCTAAGCGCACATGCCGATACCGCCCCCTTCAAAGGCGGCGATTACTACGAACTGCGCACCTATACCCTTAAAAACGAAGCCCAGCAAAAGCTGGTGGAAGATTACTTCCGCGATGCTGCCATCCCTGCGCTTAACCGCATAGGCGTAAACCACGTGGGCGTATTTACCGAACTGAAGCCCGAGGGCCAAACCAAAATATTCGTACTCACCACCTACAACGGCCTGAGCCACTTAAGCCACATTGCCGATAACATCGGCAGCGATGCCGAGTTTAAGGCCAAAGGAGCCGCGTACCTCAACGCACCCGCCTCGGCACCGGCTTACGAGCGCATAGAAAGCTCGCTGATGAAAGCTTTTGAGCATAGTCCGCTGATCGCCGTGCCGCCAAATACCCCGCGCATATTCGAGCTGCGCCAATACCAAAGCGCCAGCGAAGCTGCCGGCAAAAAGAAGATAGAAATGTTTAACGACCAGGGCGAGATAGATATCTTCAAACGCCTGGGCTTTAAGCCCGTTTTTTGGGGCGAAACGATTATCGGTCCACTAAGGCCAAACCTTACTTATATGGTAACCTTCGATGACCTGGCCGCCAAGGATGCGCACTGGAAAGCATTTGTAGACGATGCACAATGGAAAAAGATCAGCACCGTGCCCGACTATGCCGACGCTCTGCTGGTAAACAAAATAACCTCTACCCTGCTGGTGCCGACGGCCTACTCGCAGATTTGACGCTGATTTGAAGCAGCACGAATAGTTATTTTAATAACTTTGCGGCTTTAAAATTCAGGTAATACCCATGCAAGACCCATTCGACGTATTGGTAAACGGCGTAGTTTACTCCGTTTTCCCCGAAGAAGATAACGTTTACACCATTTTTAAAGCCGGTACCGAGTTCGGCAAAATAGAGAAAGACACCGAAAACCTGTGGCTAAAACTCAACCCCGAAACCGAATTGCCCATGTTTGATAACGATGCCGAAACCAACCGCATAGGGCAGGCAATCACCAACTACGTGCCCGAGGAAGAAGACGAGGATGAGGACCTGGAATAGGCGCCTCGTGCCATGCAGCCAAACACTTCATATTAATTGTAAAATAAACACTTAAAGTATTTTTTGCGTACTTTAGCTTGTACAACGCCGGTAAAAAGCATTTTTTTTACAACAAACCGGGATTTTTAAGCACAAAGGCCAATAAATAATTTGCAATATGGCCGCATAAACTATATTTGCGGTTAACACCATCAAAAATATCCATAGCAGCATGCTCAAATACTCAAAACAAACCCGTTTCCTGGTAGCGGTGGATTGCATTGTTTTCGGTTTTGACGGCGAAACCCTAAAGCTGCTACTCATCAAAAGGGCGTTCAACCCCGAAAAGGATAAATGGAGCCTGATGGGCGGTTTCGTACAAGCTACCGAAAGCCTGGACCAGGCCGCCAACCGCATACTGAAGCAACTAACTGGATTAGAGGGCGTTTACCTCGAACAAATGTACTCTTTCGGCGAAACCAACCGCGATCCGATGGAGCGCACCGTATCCGTAAGTTACTTCGCCCTCATAGATATACATAAGTATGAGAAGCAGATAAGTGCCGACTTCCACGCAGAGTGGGTACCGCTTAAACGCATCCCAAAACTTATCTTCGATCACCAGGAAATGGTGGAGCTGGCCAAAAAAAGCATCCGCTATAAAGCCGCCCTGCACCCTATTTTATTCGAGCTGCTCCCCTCCCGCTTTACTTTACCACAGCTGCAAAACCTCTACGAGAGCGTTTTTAACGCCAGTATAGATAAGCGCAACTTTAGCAAAAGGGTGCTGGCTACCGGTTTGCTCATCAAACTAACCGATAAAGATAAGGCCGGCTCAAAACGCGGCGCGTTCTACTATCAGCTTAATATGCAAAAGTATTACGCTAATTTCCAAGCCTTTATCAACATTATTCCCAATCCCGATTCGTTACAGAATTAGGCTCGCAATCCCCTGCTTTAATTTTTTTTTATGTTTCCTTGCAAAAATTTCTTTTTGTAAAAAAATAAGTGTTATTTAGACACTCAATTATAAAGCTAATATATGAGCCAAGATCAGTACGTGATCGGTGTCGACTATGGGTCGGATTCCGTTCGCTCGGTAATCGTTGACGCCTCCAACGGGCAAGAGATTGCTTCTTCTGTATTCAACTACCCCCGCTGGCGCGATGGTAAATACTGCGTGCCATCAGAAAATCAGTTCAGGCAGCACCCTTTAGATTATATAGAGGGCCTGGAAACCACCATTAAAGATTGTATTGAACAGGCAGGCGGCCAGGCTATAGCCAAAGCTATCAAAGGCATATCGGTAGATACCACCGGTTCTACCCCTGTTGCGGTTGATGCAACAGGCAGTCCGCTGGCACTGAGCCCGGAGTTTGCCGAGAATCCCAACGCCATGTTCGTTCTATGGAAAGACCATACCGGCATTGCCGAAGCCGATGAGATAAATGCACATGCCGAAAAATTCGAACCTAACTACCTTAAATATGTTGGCGGTATCTACTCGTCTGAATGGTTTTGGGCCAAATTGCTGCATGTAGTACGTGTAGATAGTGCTGTTGCCGCTGCTCTGCACTCCTGGGTAGAGCATTGCGACTGGGTGCCCTTCCTGCTTACCGGCGGTACCGATGTTAAGGCCATTAAACGTGGCCGTTGCTCTGCCGGACATAAAGCCCTTTGGGCCGAAGAATTCGACGGTTTGCCGCCCGATAGCTTCTTCAGCTCGCTTGATCCGTTACTGACAGGCATTACCGATAAACTTTATACAGATACTTACACTGCCGATGTAGCCGCAGGCAACCTGAGTGCCGAATGGGCCGAACGCCTTGGCCTCAGTACCGATGTAGTTGTAGGCACCGGCGCTTTCGATGCGCATATGGGTGCTGTTGGCGGGCAAATAGAGCCCTACTTCCTCAGTAAGGTAATGGGTACTTCTACCTGCGATATTTTGGTTGCCCCCTGTGCCGAGATCGACGGCAAATTGGTAAAAGGCATCTGCGGGCAGGTAAACGGCTCGGTTATACCAGGCATGGCCGGTTTAGAGGCAGGTCAATCTGCCTTTGGCGATACCTATGCATGGTTCAAAAACCTTATCTCGTGGCCAATCAATAACCTGCTGTCGCAATCACCCTTGTTGGATGCTGCTACCGCAGAAGCGCTTAAAGAAGAATTAGCAGAACTCATTATACCTGAATTGAGCAAACAGGCAGCCTTGTTGCCGATAGAAGAATATAACGAATTGGCGGTAGACTGGTTCAACGGCCGCCGCACCCCCGATGCCAACCAGGCATTGAAGGGAGCCATCAGCGGCTTGAATTTAGGCAGCGACGCCCCACGTGTTTTCCGTGCGCTGGCCGAGGCTACCTGCTTTGGTGCCAAAAGCATCGTAGAACGTTTCATTAGCGAGGGTATCCCGGTAAAGGGTATCATTGGTATCGGCGGGGTGGCTAAAAAGTCGCCATTTGTAATGCAGATGATGGCCGATATTTTAGGTATGCCTATCCGCATCCACCAATTTAAACACACCTGTGCGCTGGGCGCGGCCATGTTTGCGGCTGTGGTAGCGGGTATTTACCCCGATGTGGAAGCCGCCATGCAGGCCATGGGCCGGGGCTTCGATGTAAGCTACGAACCCAATACCCAACTGCGCGATGTTTACGAGAAACGTTACCGCCAATACCAGGCGCTGGGCAAAGATATCGCGAAGCAAACCGCGCTTAAAAACACTGCCGAACTTCAGAACGCCTAAGCATGAGTCAGTACCAACACATTAAACAAAAGGCTTACGAGGCCAATATGCAGCTGCCTAAGCTTGGCCTGGTGCTGTTCACCTTTGGCAACGTAAGTGCGGCCGACCGCGAGTTGGGCGTTTTTGCCATAAAACCAAGCGGCGTGCCTTATGACGAGCTTACGCCCGACATGATGGTGATTGTAGATTTTGATGGAAAGACCGTAGAGGGCAGCCATCGCCCATCGTCGGATACGCAAACGCACGCGGTTTTGTATAAAAAATGGCCAAAAATTGGCGGCATAGTGCATACGCATTCCACCTTTGGCACGGCCTGGGCGCAATCGCAACGTGCCATACCCATCTTCGGTACCACCCATGCCGATCACCTTACCTGCGATATCCCCTGCGCGCCGCCCATGAGCGACGAAATGATACAGGGCAATTACGAATATGAAACAGGCTTCCAAATCATCAATCATTTTGAAAGTCAGGATTTGGACTACGAAGAAGTAGAAATGGTACTGGTGGGTAACCACGCCCCCTTTACCTGGGGCAAAACTGCCGATAAAGCCGTTTACAACAGCGCGGTTTTAGAAACCGTTGCCCACATGGCTTACCTTACCGAGCAGATAAACCCCAACGCGCCACGCCTTAAGGATGCCCTTGTAAAAAAACATTACGAGCGCAAGCACGGGCCGGATTCGTATTACGGACAGAGCTAGATTTGAGAGGTGAGATATGAGATTTGAGATTAAACAAAATACCGGGTTATTAAATAGCATGAAACTTCGCTCCATTGTTTTACTTATTACCTGCCTTGCCTTTTGCTTTGGCGCATCGGCACAAGTTAAAGTCGCCGCCACGCCGCCTATGGGCTGGAACAGTTACAACTGCTTCGGCTCGGCTGTGCACGAAGATGAGGTAAAAGCAAATACCGACTACATGGCCGATAAACTGAAGGGCTTGGGCTGGGAGTACATTGTGGTAGATTTTCTTTGGAGCTACGATAACCCTCCAGGCAGCAACATAGGCAACCCTTTCCAGATGCGCCTATGGGATGGCTCGTATGTACCCTGGCTCACCATGGATAAATGGGGCCGTTTGTTGCCTCAGCCTAATAAATTCCCTTCGGCACTGGATGGCAAAGGATTTAAATCACTGTCGGATTACGTGCACAGCAAGGGCCTCAAATTCGGCATACATGTAATGCGTGGCATACCACGGCAGGCGGTGTGGAGCAAATCGCCAGTAAAAGGCACCAATGGCATCACCGCAGATATGGTGGCCGATACCAATTCCAAATGCCCATGGATGAACCACATGTACGGCCTCGACATGAAAAAAACCGGCGCACAGGAATACCTCAACTCTATACTGGAACTATACGCAAGCTGGGGCGTAGATTTTATTAAGGTGGATGACCTTTCGCGCCCATACAGCAATGCCGAGGTTGAAGGTTATAAAAAAGCCATAGATAATTGCGGCAGGCCCATAGTGCTGAGCCTTTCGCCGGGCGAAACGCCGGTTGCCCAGGCGGCCCATGCTACCCAATACGCCAACATGTGGCGCATGGCCGACGATTTTTGGGATAACTGGAAAGAGATACTCCATATGTTCGATTACGCCAAAAGCTGGGAAGGCGTTGGCGGCCCCGGCCACTGGCCCGATGCAGACATGATACAGATAGGCAAACTATCAAAACGCGGCCCAGTGGGCAATGAACGTTACAGCCGCTTTACCGAAGACGAGCAGTACACCCACATGACCTTCTGGAGCATTTACCGCTCGCCCCTGATGATTGGCGGCAACATGCCCGAGAACCGCGATTTGGAACTGAAGCTATTTACCAATGCCGAGGTATTGGGCGCCAACCAACAAGGCGAAAACCCGAAACAGCTTTATAAAAAAGACGGCGCAATGGTTTGGTACTCGCACGTGCAGGGCAGCAAAGATTTGTACGTTGCACTGTTCAACATTGGCGATGTAAATAAAAGCGTAGCGGTAGATTTTACCGCGCTGGGCCTCAAAGGCAAAGTAAAGGTACGCGACCTGTGGAAGAAACAGGATCAGGGCCAATTCAAGAAAAAGTACCAGCAAGCCATCAACCTGCACGGCGCGGCATTGCTAAGGTTATCATCAACAAATTAAGAAAACCTCATATCCCATATCTAAAATCCCATATCAAAGTAACAATGATCGATCTAAAAACATTTGAAGTTTGGTTTATTACCGGCAGCCAAAACTTATACGGCGAAGAAACCTTAAGGCAGGTTGCAGAGCATTCTAAACATATAGCCGCAGGACTTGACAGCGCAGGGCAGATTCCCGTACGCGTAGTGTACAAGCCCGTGGTAAAAAGCACCGATGAGATATACCAAACCTTACAGGAAGCCAACGTTGCGCCAAACTGTATCGGTATCATCACCTGGATGCATACTTTTTCGCCAGCCAAGATGTGGATACGTGGCTTGAATATATTGCAGAAACCCATGCTGCACCTGCACACTCAATACAACCGCGATATCCCCTGGAGCAGCATCGATATGGATTTCATGAACCTGAACCAAAGCGCCCACGGCGACCGCGAGTTTGGCTTTATGGTATCGCGCCTGCGCAAAAACCGTAAGGTGGTAGTAGGCCACTGGCAGGATACCGGCGTACTAGACGAGATAAACGGCTGGGCACGCGCCGCAGCAGGCTGGAACGATTGGCAGGGCGCAAAATTTGCCCGCTTTGGCGATAACATGCGTTTTGTGGCCGTAACCGATGGTGATAAGGTAGAAGCCGAAACTAAATTCGGGTTCTCGGTAAACACCTACGGTATAGGCGATTTAGTTGCTGTAATCGATAGCATCAGCGAAGCAGAGGTAACTGCACTTACAGATGAATACGAAAGCCTGTACACCATGGATGCATCGCTTGTAAAAGGCGGCGCGGGTTACTCATCGGTTTACGAGGCGGCCAAAATAGAACTGGGATTAAAGAAATTCTTGCAGGATGGCGGCTTCAAAGGCTTTAGCGATACCTTCGAAGATTTGCACGGCATGGTGCAGCTGCCGGGTATAGCCTCGCAGCGTTTGATGGAAGCAGGTTACGGCTTTGCAGGCGAGGGCGACTGGAAAACTGCCGCCCTGGTACGCGCATTCAAAGTAATGGGCAGCGGCCTTGCAGGTGGCAACGCCTTTATGGAAGATTACACCTATCACTTCGACCCAAGCAACGAGCTTGTTTTAGGCTCGCACATGCTGGAGATCGATTCGTCCTTAGCCAGCGGTAAACCTGCATTAGAGGTACATCCACTTGGCATTGGCGGCAAAGCTGATCCTGCCCGTTTGGTATTCAACGTGGCCGGCGGCAACGCACTAAACGCATCGCTGATAGATATGGGCAACCGTTTCCGTTTGTTGATAAATGAAGTTGTGGCCGTGGAGCCGGAGCATGACCTGCCCAAACTGCCCGTGGCCCGCGTGCTTTGGAAACCCCTGCCCGATATGAAAACCGGCTGCGCAGCCTGGATATACGGCGGCGGTGCGCACCATACCGCTTATAGCCAAAACTTAAGTGCCGAACTATTGCAGGATTTTGCAGATATGGCAGGCATAGAGTTTATGCGGATAGGCAAGGATACAACCATAGCGAATTTCCGCAACGAATTACGCTGGAACGAGATAGCTTACAAATAATTATCAAGACAGGCAGCTGAATGGGAACAGGCTGCCTGTTTACAAAACCAATTAATAAAACCAAATTATGAACAAGTTTACTACTATAGATTACGTCATTTTCGTTGTCTATTTCATCATAGTATCCAGCTATGGTTACTGGGTTTACAGCCGCAAAAAAATAAAAGGCGTATCAGACAGTAAGGATTTCTTCCTTGCCGAAGGATCGCTTACCTGGTGGGCCATCGGGGCCTCGCTCATCGCATCCAATATTTCTGCCGAGCAGTTTATCGGGGCCAGCGGTACGGGCTTCGCCGTAGGTTTGGCTGTGGCCGCCTACGAATGGGTAGCTGCTATCGCACTTATTATTGTTGCTGTATGGTTTGTGCCGGTGTATCTTAAAAATAAGATATTCACCATGCCGCAGTTCCTGCATAAGCGGTATAACGAATCCATGAGCTTTATTATGGCCATTATCTGGCTGTTTATGTATGTATTCGTTAACTTAACCTCCATCCTTTACCTTGGTGCGCTGGCGCTGAATAACCTTATTGGCGGCGATGTAAACAGTATGCACATCATCATTATTGCGCTGGCTGTGTTTGCTTTGTTTATCACCCTGGGTGGTATGAAGGTTATTGGCTTTACAGATGTAATACAAGTACTGGTATTGGTTATTGGCGGCTTAGCCACTACCTATATTGCGCTAACATTAGTGAGCGAAAAATTCGGTTACGGCAAAGATGCCATTGCAGGTTTTAATGCCATGCTTAAAGATGCGCCGGAGCACTTTAAAATGATTTTGGCCAAGCCAAAACCAGGTGCACCGCAGGCCGATATTGATAAATACCTTACCCTGCCGGGCATTGCCATGTATTTTGCAGGCCAATGGATAGTGAACCTTAACTATTGGGGCTGTAACCAATACATTACCCAGCGCGCCCTTGGTGCCGACTTGAAAACCGCGCGTACAGGTATCCTGTTTGCCGGTTTAATGAAACTGGCAATGCCTATCATCGTGGTACTGCCGGGTATAGCTGCCTACGTTCTTCACAAAAACGGCGGCTTGCAACAGGAGATGCTGTCGGGCGGTAAATTCAATTCCGACAATGCTTATTCTGCTGTGCTTGGCTTTTTGCCAACCGGCTTAAAAGGGCTTTCGGTAGCTGCGCTTACAGCTGCTATTGTGGCATCGCTTGCGGGTAAAGCAAACAGTATCTCTACCATATTTACGCTGGATATCTACAAAAAACACATAGATAAAGAGGCCAGCGAACACAAAATGGTAAATGTTGGCCGCTGGGTTATTTTGGGTGCCATGGTGCTTTCTATCGCCCTTACCTGGAAAGATCTTTTGGGTATCAGCGGCGAGGGAGGCTTTACCTTTATCCAAAAATATACAGGCTTTATCAGCCCGGGTATATTTGCCGTATTCATTTTAGGTTTCTTCTGGAAACGTACCACTGGCGCAGCGGCTATTGCAGGTATCCTCACCAGCTTTGTCATGTCGGTAGTGTTCAATAACTATGCACCGGCCTGGTTCGGGCACGAAACCTTCTTGTACACTGCTTTCCCGAGGGCAAACGGCACCTGGGAAATTCCGTTCCTCATTTGTATGGGGTTGTCGTTTTTGTTCACCATTATCGTGATGGTGGCTTTAAGCTTTGCAGGGCCTAAAATTAACCCTAAAGCTTTTGAAATTGATAAGAGCATGTTCAAAGTGGACAAGAGCACGCTTGCGCTTATCATTGTAACCTTACTATTGTTAACCGCACTTTATGTGAGGTTCTGGTAAAGGCTTAAAATGTCCCTCCTCAGTAATAAATGGTAATATATCGAAAGGCTGAATCGGGCGCCCGCCCGACAGCCTTTCACTTTTTAAAAACAATTTTGAGCAGCGATAATATCATATAAGTTACCAAACCCGGCATACCATGAGGACAAAAACGGCTTTCAAATTTATACTTTTTGTGTGTATCGCTGCTTTAACGCAAACTGCTGCAGCACAGCAAAAAAGGTATATACCCGATGCGTTAAGCTGTGAGCATTATGCAAATCCCTTAGGTGTAGATATTCAAACACCCGCTTTAAGCTGGATAATTAAATCCTCATCACCCCGGGCAAGGGGAATGCGCCAAACAGCTTATCAGTTGTTGGTAGCCGAATCTGAAAAAAACCTTAAAGCAGATAAAGGCGACGTTTGGAACACGGGCAAAATTGCATCCGACCAAATGACCCAAATAACTTATTCGGGGAAGCCGCTGGTATCGGGACGAAAGTATTGGTGGAAAGTACGTATCTGGGATGAAAAAGGCCAGGCATCCAACTGGAGCGCAGCCGCATTTTGGGTAATGGGAATTTTGACTGATAAGGAATGGAACGCCAACTGGATATCGGCCGCAGGTGCAGAAAAGTATGCGCATGAATACAAATCGGCAAAAACTGATTTTAACTTAAAACGCGACCTGCCAGAATACCGCGCTAATAAACCGGCGCGTACGGATCTCAATTTTTCGTCGATGTTGCTGCGTAAGTCGTTCCCGGTAAAACCGGCCCTAACCCGCGCGGTTATTAATATCAGCGGACTTGGCCAGTACGAACTAAGCGTTAACGGCAAAAAGGTGGGCGATCAGATACTTTCGCCCGGATGGTCTGATTATCGCAAAACGGTGCTTTACGATACTTACGATATCACCAGCCAGTTAAAAAATGGCACAAACGCAATCGGTATTATGCTGAGCAACGGCATGTACAACATCACGCCCGATTCTGTGCGGTATGTGAAATTCCTGAGCTCCTACGGGCCATTAAAAGTAATAGCCACCCTAAAATTAGAGTACGCCGACGGATCGGTACAGGTTATCGGAACAGATAAGTCCTGGAAAGTATCGCCTGGGCCGGTAACCTATTCAAACCTTTTTGGTGGCGAAGATTACGATGCCCGTTTAGAACCCGCCGGTTGGAACACCGCCAATTTTAAAAAAGTCGCAGGCTGGGCCAACGCTATTATTTGCCCCTCGCCCGGTGGCGCATTAAAAGGCTTATCCTGTGCGGCACCGCCGGTGAAAGTGATAGAAAGCCTTAGCCCGGTAAAAGTAATAAAGCTGAGGCCCAACCTTTGGGTGTACGATCTGGGGCAGAATGCCTCCGTTATGCCTAAAATTACGGTAAAGGGGGCTAAAGGCGCATTCGTGCGCGTTATCCCATCAGAACTGCTGGCACCCGATGGCACCGTTGACCGCAGTTCGGTTACGCAGGACGGTGTTCGCCCGGCCTGGTGGCAATACACTTTGGCATCTGATAAACCCGAAAAATGGTTCCCCAAGTTTTTTTACCAGGGAGGCCGTTATTTACAAGTAGAATTGCATCCCGCCCCGGGCGATAATGCACTACCCGTTATGGAGACACTACAAGGTGAGGTAGTACATTCCTCCGCAACACCTATCGGTAATTTCTCTTGCTCCAACGATTTGTTCAACCGCATATATGCACTGGTAAGGTGGGCGCAGCGAAGCAATATGATGAGCATTATGACCGATTGCCCGCACCGCGAAAAACAAGGATGGCTGGAAGAATGCCATCTGAATGGCCCCGCCTTACGTTACAATTTTGATATGGCACCGCTCTTCCGTAAGGTGATGAACGATATGAACGACAGCCAGTTGAGCAGTGGCCTTGTACCTAATATTGCACCGGAATTTTTCCACGCCAGTGCCGATCCAAACAACGCCTTCCGAAACTCCCCCGAATGGGGAAGTTCGTTTATCATCGTCCCCTGGCAACAGTATCTTTTTTCGGGCGATATATCGTTAATGCGCACTTATTTTCCAAACATGAAACGCTACGTGGCTTTCCTGGAGTCGACTGCAAAAGACCATATATTGCAAACCGGCCTTGGCGATTGGTACGATATTGGGCCTAAACCGGCATGGGGCTCGCAGCTAACCCCCGAGAGTTTTACGGCAACCGCCATTTATTTTTATGATAACCAGATCATGGCGAAAATGGCTGCCCTTTTAGGCTTTAAGGAGGATGCAGAAACCTATGCCAGAAAGGCGGAGGCCATCAGGATGGCTTTTAATAAAGCCTATTTTAAAGCAGCAACTAATAGCTACGCAACAGGTTCAAATACCACGTATGCGATGCCGCTGTATCTTGATATTGCCGACCCTGAATACAGAAACGCACTGATCAAAAACCTGGTTGCAGATATCCGTAAACAGGGTAATTCATTTAATTCGGGCGAGGTTGGTTACCGGTACTTGCTAGGAGCATTGTCTGACAAAGGTAGCTCCGATGTGATCTATGATATGAATAACCAATCGGACCGGCCCGGTTATGGTTACCAGCTAAAAATGGGCGCTACGGCACTAACCGAGAAATGGGATGCGGGCGTGGGGAGCTTTGGGTCGCAAAACCATTTTATGTCGGGCGAGATAAGCCAATGGTTTTTTGAAGGCCTGGCGGGAATAGGCGTTGACGAAAGCGGCGCCGGCTTTAGAAAGATAATCATAAAGCCTGCGGTTGTGGGTAACCTTACCTGGGTTAAGGGAAGCTACCAAACCGTGAGCGGTATGGTTTATACCAGCTGGGAGCGGCAGACCAACCAATTTTCGTTAAAAGTGACAATCCCCCCAAATACAGGGGCCACAATTTACTTACCGGCAGCAAGTGCGCAAAGTGTTAAAGAAGGTGGGCAACCTGTTGTTGCGACCAGTGGGGTAAAATTCATCCGGTATGAAAACGGGCTGGCGGTTTATGAAGTAGCATCCGGCAACTATCATTTTCAATCGATACTTCAAAAGCTATAACAGCAAAAAAGAATGATTTGGACCGTTGTGGAACTTAGCAAAACCGGGCTTAATGTGCGGTTTTTGTAGGGTAATTAAAATGTCTCTCCTCAGTAATAAATGGTAATATATCGAAAGGCTGAATCGGGCGCCCGCCCGACAGCCTTTCACTTTTTTAATGGGGGGGGAATTACTTCTTGACATGTTGAGGGAAAGGCGATAGGTTAACCATCACCTGCCCTAAATCCTATTATGCTCAGCAATGTCTTTTATCACCCAGTCAGCAAAATTCAAGCCCTAGGAAATAAGTTCATATTTTTCAGTATTATTATAAACTTTATAAGGGCGTGATTCGAATTTTCTTTTTTGTAACTCTCATCGTGTATTAAATAATTTTAACAAACCTAACTTATCAAATTTTCCTATGTCTTTAACTGAAGCTTTAACAAAAATAGAGGAAGCGAAAATAAGCAATGCTGTTGAGCTCGATTTGGCCGGCTTAGAACTCTTAGAAATTCCTGAAGAAATTTCTAAACTCACCCAACTTATAGCACTTAACCTCAATCAAAATCAACTTACGAAGGTGAAAGGTTTAGACAATCTCACTGAATTGTGTATACTTCAGCTGAATGACAATAAACTTTTTGAAATAAATGGGTTAGAAAACCTGAAAAAACTAAATTATCTAAACCTCGGTAGTAATCAACTTGTCGAAATAAAAGGCTTAGAAACACTCACTGAGTTAACCTACCTTAATCTCGGCTATAACCAACTTGTCGAAATAAAAGGCTTAGAAAGACTCACTAAATTAACCTCCCTTACTTTAACCAATAATACAATTGAAGAAATAACAGGTTTAGGAACACTAACCAAACTAATTTTCCTTAGTCTAAGTCATAATCTAATTGCAGAAATAAAAGGTTTAGAGACACTCACACGATTAGACTACCTTGGGTTATATAATAATAATATAAAAGAAATAAAAGGTTTAGAAACCCTCGCAAATTTGACTGAACTCGATTTAGATAATAATGAAATTACAGAAATAAAGGAGTTAGAAAAAATAACAGGGTTAACACAACTTCACTTAAGTTACAATAAACTAACAGAAATAAAAAATTTAGAAAAACTCACGAAGTTAACTCAACTTTCTTTAGATGATAACAAAATTAAAGAAATAAAAGGTTTGGAAAAACTCAGGCAATTAACACGCCTTGACTTAAGCGACAACGACCTAAAAGAGATAAAGGGTTTGGAAAAACTCAGGAAATTAACATTCCTTGACTTAGGGATTAATGGTATTACAGAAATAAAAGGACTGGAAGAACTTACACAATTGACCGAACTTGACTTGGGTTTCAATAAAATTACAGAAATAAAAGGACTGGAAAAGCTCACGAAGTTAACTATTCTTAGTTTACTCCACAATGAGCTAAAAGAAATTAAAGGCTTACAGATTCTTACAAACCTAATTTCTTTAAGATTACAAAATAATAAACTTACTGAAATACCGAAGTTTTTATTGGAATTAGGGCAGCCCATTTGCAAGGAAATAAAATATCATGCTAGTGGCGTTAGTATAGGCAATAACCCTATTATCACACCACCTTACGATATTGTTGAGCAAGGCGATAGCGCTATACGCGAATATTTCAATCAACTTAAAAAAAGTGGAGAAGAACCATTAAACGAAGCTAAGTTGATACTACTTGGAGATGCTCGTGCTGGTAAAACATCATTTGCCAATCGTTTAATAGGCAAGGAACTGCCGAAAGAAGCCGACCGCACACAAGGTGTTGATATTGTAATTGGTGCTTATGGTTTTCCTTTAGTTAATGGAAAGAATTTCAAAATAAATATATGGGACTTTGCCGGGCATGATAAATACAAAACGCTTCATCAACTTTTTTACACCGAAAGCAGCCTGTACGTAATGGTCGCGGAAAGTGGCAATATGACTACCGATTTCGATGATTGGTTTCAAACCGCAGAGCTATTTGGTGAGGGCAGCCCGCTAATATTAGTATTGAATGAGTTCAAGACTGGCATTGGCATGGGGAGCTTTGATGACACATATTGGAAAAAACAATTCCCAAGGTTGTTGAAAGAGGTTTTTACGGTTGATTTGGAAACAAAACAGAACTTTGCGTTGGCTGAGGACTATATCCAGTTACTTGCTCAAACCCTTCCGCATTCTAAATCACCTTTCCCGGCTAACTGGACTGCCATTCGCAGAGTATTGAATGAGCGAAGAGATGAACAATACATTACGTTAAAAGAGTATCTGGATATATGTAAAAATAATAATCTGCCGGAAAGGGAAAGCGCCCTTGTCTTGAGTTCCATTTTACATAAAGTGGGCGATTGCCTGCACTATCAAAAAAGTGACCTTTTAAAAAGGATTATCATCCTTAAAAATGAATGGGCGACAGAAGCAGTATACAAAATTTTAGATGATAGCGTTGTTGCAACAAAACAATGCGGATTCTTCAACCTACAAGATTTAGAACGCATATGGCGTGCCGACGAATACTTGGATATGCGTCCTGAATTGTTGGAGTTAATGATGCAATTTAAGCTGGCCTACCAATTACCGGGTAAGGAAGAGTTTGTAACCCCTCCTCTTTTACCGACGACCCGGCCAAACCATTTTTCCTGGCCAAATGAAGAATCATTGGAACTTTATATCGAATACGAGTTTTTACCTAAGGCTCTATTAACTCAATTTATAATAACGCGCCATGCGGATATAGCAGAGGAACGCACGTTGGTTTGGCGGCATGGCGTAATCTTAAAATGGGAAAGCGAAGCGCTTGCAGAGGTTTCCAAAATAAAATTAGAGGGGCGTGATGCCTTTCATATACGTTCCCAAGGGAATAACCGCAAAGGAATGATGACTATTATCCTTAAAACCTTTCGGGAATTGCATGCTGATTATAAAGGCATAAAATACAAGGAGAAGGTACCATGCACATGCGAGGGCTGTAAAATGGGAAAAAACAAACAAGGTTATTTTGACTTCGAGATGCTTAATAAGCGGATAGAAAAAGGAAAAGATGATGTTGATTGCGAAAAGTCGGTAGAGTCCGTAAATATGATGGAGTTGCTTGAAAACACCTTTGTACTTGAGAGAGTTAAAGGGATGCACACGCCTCAATTAAAAGAAAATGTGACAAGGAAAAAATCCAGCGAAACCAAGAGATTAAATATATTCCTTGCTTCATCAAACGAACTTGTTGAGGAACGAAAAGAGATAGAGCAGGCACTCGGCCGAAAAAATAAATTATGGAGAGAAGACGGCTTTGATATTGAACTATTGATATGGGAAGATGGTAAGCATATCGGCACCTCAACCCGTTCCCAAAATAACTATAATCTAGAAATAGAACAATGTGATGTATTTGCAATGTTGTTTTACTCTAAAGTAGGTAAATATTCTTTAGAGGAATTTGAGCTTGCTCATAGCTTGTTTGGCGATAATGCAATGCCAAGGATATGCATCTTCCAGAAAGATATCGATTTGCCAAAAAATCAGAGAAGAGCAGATTCAGACAGTCGGCACGACTTTTTGGACCGCTTAAATAAAATGGAGCACTTTCCTATTTTATTCCAGAACACGGATAAACTGATAAATGAACTGGAGCACGCCATTGATAAATTACTGCGCGATGAAGCTTTTATTGGACGGCTGGGGGTTGAATAACAGCTCCTTGCCTACTGCCTTTTCCACCAAAAAACCAACCTGGAAATTCCTGGAAATCCATAGCTAAAACTGCACGATTTATTGGAAAAAGCTGGAAATTTTTTTGCGGCCGAAAAACGTGCTTTTAGCTAAAAAGGCTGTTTCCATGCAAATAAGGCAGTTTTTGCATTTTGCAAGAAAAAGCTTAAAACGGCACGAGAAATTAAGAAAAACACGGAAAAACACGGTTTATTTTACGTTTTTTTTAGAAATTTAAGCAAGTAAAAAGGGCGAAAAGCGGCATGTTGATTGCGCCTGGGCAGTACGATTTTTCGGCATTTTTATGAATTTCCACAAAACAAAACCTGGACAGAATAGCTGTCAAAATTAGTGCATATCTAAGCTGAAGAAGAATACCGAACCAACACCCTCTTCGCTTTCTACTTCGATTTTGCTGTCGTGGTAACGCAGTATTTCTGATACCAAATACAAGCCTATACCGAAACCCGACACGGTTTTTGTACGTTCGTTTTTCGAGCGATAGAACCGTTCGAACAAACGCTCCTGGTCGGCGGGGTTGATGCCAACGCCTTCGTCTTTTACGTATATCTTTACCTTGCCCGGCAGCTTTTCGCAACCTATGGTGATGGTGCCGCCCTTCGGCGAATATTTGATGGCATTGCTCAGCAGGTTCATTAGTACCTGCCCTATCTTATCCCTATCGGCAAAAAGCTGAACGTCTTCACAATTTTTCAGCACCACTTTATGGTTCGATGACAGGTACTGCGCATCGTTGGCGGTTTCTTCTATTACCGGGTGCAGCTCAAACGCCTCCATGTTCATGGATATCTTGCCATCTTCCAGTCGGGCAAGGCTTAGGAAATCCTGTATCATCACCGTCATTTTACGGGCCTGTACGTTTGCGCGGGTAAGCGCATTAATGGTAAATGCATCGCCGTTTTTTTTGGCATTGGCCAGCAGCACCTGCACGTAACTCATCATGGATGTTAGCGGCGTTTTAAGCTCATGGCTTACCATGGCAATAAAATCGTTCTTACGCATCTCCTCCTGCTTCTTCTCGGTGATATTGCGGGCTATTTTTGAGAGGCCAATGATATTCCCCTCATCATCGAGGATGGGCGATATGGTTAGCGAGATATCCAGCAGTTCACCGGTTTTGGTTACGCGTTTGGTTTCAAAATGCTCTACACGCTCGCCCCTGCTAAGCCGGCTCAGTATCAAAGCCTCCTCTTCCTGCCTGTCTTCGGGGATGAGCTTCAGGATGTGCTGCCCTATCATTTCGTCTTCGGTGTAGCCAAAAGTACGCGTTGCCGAAGGATTCCAGCTGGTGATGATGCCCTCCAGGGTTTTACTGATGATAACATCGTCGGATGATTCAATTATCGCTACCAACCTCGCGCTCTTCTCCTGAGCAAGTTTAGCGCCGGTAATATCCATCACGGTACCAATAAAGAAAACTGCTTCGCCTCCCTTAAAATACACCTTACCCTGCGAGCGTATCCACCTGCTTTCGCCGTTATCGAAACGCACTATCCTGAAAACGATATCATAGGCACCTGCACCGGCGGGGTCCATGGCCTTTTGTATGTCGCGGTTTACAAAATCGCGGTCATCGGGGAAAATGTGTTCGGCAAAAACGGCAAAGGTAATTTCGGTATCGGCAGGGGCTCCGTATATCCTGCGGCATTGGTCAGACCAGCTTAAATAGCCGGTAAGCGGGTTGTATTCCCAGGTACCTACATGCACCGATTCCATCACCATGTTTAGCCTGGCGATGCTTTGCTCCGATTGCTGCGAGATATGCTGCAAGCGCTCTTCTAAATCTTTTTCGCGTTGTAAGGATAGGGCAAGTTGTGCTTTAAGGGCATCAATTTCTTCCATCGAGGAATGGTTGTTTACACCGGGGCAGTGTTTCCGGTGGGAAGTTACAATTTTTGCAACAACAATGAGGAATGCTGTTATTAAAATTTAAATAAACAGAAACTTGTTTTCCTTATTAATTAAGAAAGGCTACAGCTTATTACTGTTTAAAACCGGGTTTTGGCTGGCATTTACCTGGTAAGTGAAAATTTGGTAGTTGTCGTCAATCTCCACTATGCGATAACCTTTATAATCGGTACCCCAGTCGCCGCCGATATGCGAATCGAAAAAATGCGGGAACTTATTGCCGGTGTACCTAACGCCATCAAGCGCATGGTCGTGCCCGTGGAAGGCAGCCTTTACGTTAGGATAACTGTGCAGCAGTTCAATGGTCTCGGGGCAATCCAAAAAGCCCTCGTCCTTAACCCATTTTACCGGCGGGATGTGCAGCACCACGAAAATGATTTTTTTCGTTGCGAATTTATCCAGCGAGGCTTTGATAAACGTATTGTCGGGGCAAACGTATCTGCCTTTGGTATCGGCCGTATTAGCCAGAATAAAGGCTATATCGCCATGCTCAACGGTGTATTTATCCTCGTAGCTGAATGCATTTTTCCAGATGACCGTATCGGCAAAATCGTGGTTGCCGGGGATGGTGTGATAGGGTACATCCAACTTATCCAGGTATTTGTTCTTTATCTCGGGGAGCAGATCCGGCCGGTTGTGCACCAAATCGCCATTCACTATTATCATATCCAGGTGGTTTTTGGCATGGTCGGCATTGAGCCATTTGATGAGGTTGGCGGTGTTTTCGGCGTAAGGCGTACCCTGCTGGCCGTAATGTATATCAGATGCCAGCGCGAACCGTAACCTTGGCTTTGCCTTCGCAGCGCTTTTATACCGGTTGCCCGGGATGGCAAAGCTATCAACGGCGGGTAACAAGGTAAGGCCCGCCAAAGCGGTTAATCCGGTGCCGATGAATTGCCTGCGGTTGCTCATTTTTTTGATGTAAAAATAGCGGTTGGGTATTAAATCGGCGTTAAGTAATGGCATTATTTTATCGATGAAGGTTTAGAAGTCGATACCGCTTCCTACCGCATGGCAAGTTGACTCACCCCGACGGCCCCGTATGAACGGGGCGTCGGCCCTCTCTGCTCCGCAAAGAGGGCGCCCATTATCTTAGTGCTGACCCGTTTATCTGTTCCGCCCAAAAAAAACAAAGCCTTCAGAAAAAATCCGAAGGCTTTGCGGCTGGCTGGTAATTGTGATTTTATCTTATAATGGTAATGTTGCCTGTGCGTATGCCCTGGTTATGCTTCAGATCGATGATGTAATAATAAACATCGGGCGGCAGGGTGCGGCCGTTGAAGGTGCCGTCCCATGGGGTGCCATAGCCTACTGAATTGAACACCTGCTGCCCGCCACGGTTGAAAATCTTCACCGTACAATCAGGGTATAGGTTTATATTAGGCAGCACCCAGGTATCATTAATACCATCGCCATTGGGCGTAAACACATTCGGCAGCGTGGTAGCGAACGAGGCGCGGGTAACCACGATGTTGTAACGTTTCACGGTTATGCCGTCTTCTGCAGTCACCACCACAAATATCTGGTTGGGACCATCGGCCAGCACTATATCGCCCGATGAAGAGCCGCTAGGCACCGATACACCATTTACCTTTATTTTGGCATGCGGCTCGCTTACTATGGCCACCACATTGGTTTTGGTAACGCTGCTTTGTACCGTAGCTGTGTAGTTATAAATACTACTGTTGAATGCCGGACTCAGTTCTCCCTGGGTAAGGAATATCGAGGTAAGGCTGGCATCGGTAGATGGCGGTTTAACTTCGCGCGTTACCACAATCGAATACATATTTGTTGTACCATCGGCGGCGGTAACTACCACGTTGATGGTGTTGGACCCAACAACCAGCGGTATATTCTGCGATGCCGAACCATTAACTACCGGCGTACCGTTTACGGTGATAGTAGCGCTTACGTCGCCCGGCGTAGGCGTAATCTTTATAGCGTCGTCCTGGTAAGGTACAGTAGCCGTATAGTTACTGGTCGAAGCCGAGAAAGCCGGCGATAAGGTACCCGCGCTTAGCTGCAAGCCACCCAGGGCTGCATCGCTGGATAAGGCCCTGTTGATGGTAACCGTGTAGGTTTTTACGGTACCATCCATAGCGGTTACGGCCACGGCGATATCGTTATTGCCAAGCCCCAGTGACGTAGCTGCCGATTCGGTGCCGCTGGGCAATTGCTGGCCCAAAACATCGATGGTAGCGTTAGGATCGTTTACGCTTGCGGTAATAGTAGCCGAGGTGGTTGCATTGCTTACGTTCACCAAATAACTGGTCACCCCTGCTGAAAATGCCGGGCTCAACGGCCCCGCGTTGGTAGAGAGTGCCGAGAGGTTGTTGTCAGAAGATTTTAGCCTGGTAACCACAACGGTATAATCTTTCCTGGTGCCGTTTTGGGCGGTAACGGTTACAGTAACGGTGTTTGGCCCTAATGCCAATGGCAAAGAAGCCGATTGCGTGCCGCTGGCAACTGCTGTACCGTTAACCGTTACGGTTGCGGTAGCATCGGCAGTAACCGGCGTAAACTTAATGCCCGTAACCTGGTATATCACTACTACCTGGTAGCTCTGCGTGGCCGGATTGAACGTTGGCGATAGCGTACCGGTAGATTCGGGTATCAGGTTGGCCAGATCGGCGTTGGCCGATGCTTCGCGGGTAGCTACGATGGTATAGGTTTGCTGCGTACCGTTTTGCGCCGTTACCACAATGGTAATGGTATTGGTGCCCACGATAAGCGGAACGGTGTTGGAAGTCGTGCCCGAGGCAACCGTAGTGCCGTTTACTTTAACGGTAGCGGTAGCGTCGCTGGTGTTGGGCGTTATGGTAATACCGGCATCGGCATTGCCTATGGTGGTGGTATAATTAGTGGTGCCTGCGGCAAAAGCCGGGCTTAGTGTGCCTGCGCTAAGGGTTACGCCCGCCAGATCGGCATTGGCCGATGGCAGCCTGGAAAGCGACACGGTATAGGTTTTGGTATTGCCATCCTGAGCTTTCACCACTACCGGGATGTTGTTGGCGCCCACATTCAGCGGGATATCCGGCGAGGCCGTGCCGCTCGTTACGGTTATGCCGTTAACCGTTACGGTAGCAGTAGCATCGCTGGTGGTTGGAGTTAGTTTTATGGTGCTCACTGTATTGGCAACCGTTGCGACTGTATAGGCTGTAGTGCCAGGGGCAAAAACCGGGGTTATCGGGCCAGCATTGGTGGTAAGCCCGGCAAGGTCGGCATTAACAGAAGCAGCACGGGTAACGGTTACCGTGTACGTATTGGTGGCCCCGTTTTGCGCCGTAACAATAGCGGTAACAGTATTGGTGCCAATGGTAAGGTTGATTGGCGCCGATGCCGCACCGCTTGCTACGGTTACGTTATTCACCTTAACCGTAGCAGTTACATCGGCTACTGTTGGCGTTACGGTAACGCTGGTAACGGCATTGCCCACTGCATCAGTATAATCGTTTATGCCCGATTGGAAGCCCGGCGTAAGCGTGCCGTTGCTTATGGTAAGGCTGCTCAGATCGTTTTCTGACGATAGCGCGCGATTTACGATGATGGTATAAGTTTTTATAGTAGTGCCATCCTGCGCGGTAACTACCGTGTTGATGAAGTTGTTGCCAACGACCAGGAAAATCGGCGAGGATGATGCTCCATTGGCAACCGCCGCGCCGTTTATCGTTATGGTTGCAGTATTATCGGCCAATACCGGCGTCAGTTTTATGCTGGTAACATTGTTGGTAACCAGCATGGTGTAGCCATATATGTTCGACCCAAACGATGGGCTATAATTGCCTGTGCTTACCCCCAGTGCGTTCAGGAACGCGTTGCTCGATGGCGCACGGGTAACCGTTACCGTATAAGTTTGGGTTGATGTGCCATCCTGCGCAGTTACCGTGGTTGTGATTACGTTTGGCCCAACCGCCAGGTTTATTGCGCCTGATGCGCTGCCACTGGCAAGGGTTGTGCCGTTCACTTTAACGGTGGCGTTTGGTTCGTTCACCGTAGGCGTGAGCGTAACAGAAGTTACAGCATTGCCTACTGACGCCGTATAGCCCGTGGTGGCGGAAGCAAAAGTTGGAGCCAACGTACCTGCGCTTATGGCGATGTTACTCAAAGTAGCATCGGGCGATGGCGCGCGGGTTACGGTTACAGTGTAGTTTTTGATAGTACCGTCCTGCGCGGTTACCGCTACCGTGATGCTGTTAGGGCCAACAATAAGCGGGATGCCTGGCGAAGCAGCACCGCTGGCAACACTTACGCCGTTAACCTGTACAGTAGCGTTTGGTTCGGCAACCGTTGGGGTAACCGCCACGCTGGTAATCAGGTTGCCTACCGATGCGTTGTATGTAACCGTACCTGCCGCAAATACAGGACTGAGCGTGCCGCTGCTCAAAGTCAAATCAGCCAAATCTGCGTTTGGCGATTTGGCGCGGGTTACGGTTACCGTATAAGATTTCTGCGTTCCATCTTCGGCGGTTACCGTGGCTGTAATAACATTTGGCCCAACCGCTAAAGCAATAGCGCCCGATGCCGAGCCGCTGCTCACTGCATTACCGTTCACCTGCACTGTGGCCGTTGCATCGGCCACGGTAGGCGTTAAGGTAAGCGAGCTGACCGCATTGCTAACCGAAGCAACATAACTTACCGTGCCTTGCGCGAATACCGGGCTAAGCGTGCCGCTGCTGAGGGTAATATTGGCCAGGTTAGCGTTTGATGATGGCGCACGGGTAACGGTTACGGTGTATGTTTTAGGCGTACCATCCTGCGCCGTTACTATGGTGGTGACAGTATTAGCCCCCACTACCAGTGCAATATTGCCCGAAGCTGAGCCACTGGCAACCGTGGTACCGTTCACTTTTATAGTGGCGGTTGCATCGGCCACAGTTGGCGTTAATTTAATGGTGGTAATGGCATTGCCAACAGAGGCAGTGTAGCTTATTGTACCTGCGCCGAATACGGGGTTTAACGTGCCTGCGCTCAAAGTGATGTTAGCTAAATCGGCATTTGACGATTGCGCCCGGGTTACCGTTACTTTATAAGTTTTGGTTGTCGTGCCATCCTGGGCGGTAACTACAGTGGTAATTAGGTTGGCCCCTACTATCAATGGAATATTGGCCGATGCTGCGCCGCTGGCAACTGTTATGCCGTTTACTTTAATAGTGGCGCCTGCGTCCGCAGTAGTCGGCGTAAGGTTGATTGCCGTAACCGCGTTGCCCACGTTGGCCGTATAGTTCAGCGTACCCGCCACAAATGATGGGTTCAAAGAGCCTGCACTCAACGTGATATCCGCCAAATCGGCATTGGCCGACGGTGCGCGGGTTACGTTTATGGTATAAGTTTTGGTGCTGATACCATCCTCCGCAGTAATCACCGTGGTAATGGTATTGCCGCCAACATTCAGGCTGATTGCCCCCGAAGGCGTGCCGCTGGCAACCGTAGTACCGTTTATGGTAATGCTGGCGTGCGATTCACTACTGGCTGCAGTAACCTGTATGCTGTTGGTAGCGTTACCAACGGCTACCGTATAGGATGAAGTAGCCTGCGCGAAAGTTGGCGTCAATGTGCCCTTACTTACGGCCAGCGATAGCAGGTTAGCATCGTTAGATGCCGCTGCAGCGGCCCTGGTAATGGTTACCGAATAACTTTTTACTGTACCATCCTGTGCGGTTACCTGTATGGTAACCACATTTGGCCCTACCGCCAAAGGTATGGCCGATGAAGCCGAGCCGCCCGCAACTGTGCTGCCATTCACTTTTATGGTGGCGTTGGCATCACTGTTGGTTGGCGTTACGGTGATGGTGGAGGTAGCATTGCTCACCAGATCGGTATAGCTGGTAACCGCCGGGTTGAAGGTTGGCGATATAGAGCCGGTGCTTAGCACCAGGTTAGAAAGGTCGGCATCGGATGATTGCTGCCTGGTAACGGTTACGGTGTATGTTTTGGTGGTGCTCCCATCCTGTGCGGTTACCGTAGTGGTAATGATATTTGCCCCTACCGTTAAAGCTATCGCCCCCGATGCGGAGCCGCTGGCAACGGTATTGCCATTAACTGTTACGGTGGCATTCGGTTCGTTTACGGTGGGCGTTATGGTTATAGAGTTGGCAGTATTGGCAACCGTGGCGGTATAACCTGTAGTAGCCGAAGCAAAAGCAGGGCTTAAAGTACCTGCGCTCAGGGCCAGGTTACTCAATGTGGCATCGGCAGATGCTGCGCGGGTAACGGTTACCTTATAAGTTTTAGTACTGCCGTTTTGCGCAGTAACAACGGTATTGATTACGTTGGCACCCACGTTAAGCGCAATATTGCCCGATGCGGTGCCGCTTGCCACCGTAGTGCCGCTTACCGTAACCGTGGCAGTGGCATCGCTTAGGGTTGGCGTAAGCTTAATAGTAGTTATAGCATTCCCAACCGAAGCCGTATAGGTTATGGTGCCGCTGGCAAACGAAGGGTTCAAACTGCCGGTGCTCAGCGTCAGGTTTGTCAAATCGGCATTGGCAGATGCCGGACGACTTACGTTTATAGTGTAGGTTTTGGTGCTGCCATCCTGCGCGGTTACTACCACAGTTAGGGTACTGCCGCCAACAACCAAAGGTATTGCCGTAGATGCCGAGCCGCTTGCAACCGCAGTGCCGTTTACAGTAATGGAGGCGTTTGCTTCGTTTTGCGTAGGCGTTAGGGTGATGGCATTATCTGCATTGGCAACCGTAAGCGTGTAGGCCCCGTTTGCGCTGGTAAAGCCCGGCGATAGCGTGCCTGCGCTTACCGTTAGGCCAGCCAGCGTGGCATCCGAAGAAGCAGCTCTGGTAATACTAACCGTATAGGTTTTGGTAGTACTGCCATCCTGGGCGGTAACAACAACGGCAATGCTGTTGGCCCCCACATTAAGGGCAATAGCACCCGACGGCGTGCCGCTGGCAACCGCTGTGCCGTTTACAGTTACCGTGGCCGTTGCATCGCTAAGCGTTGGTGTTATAGTGGTGCTTGCAATAGCGTTGCTCACGCCTGCGCTGTAAAATAAAGTCCCTGCGGCAAACGCAGGCGATAAAGCACCGCTGCTTGCGGTAAGGTTAGCCAGGTTGGCATTCGCCGATGCCGCCCGCGTTATGGTTACCGTATAAGTAGTGATGGTGGTGCCATCCTGCGCCGTTACAACTACAGCGATAGGGTTAGCGCCAGCCGCCAAAGGCACGGGTGCCGATGCTGCGCCGCTGGCTGTTGCAACGCCATTAACGGTTACCGTTGCGGTAGCATCGCTAAGTGTAGGCGTTAGGGTGATGGTTGTTGTAGCGTTACCAACAGATGCCGTATAGCCTAATGTTGCCGAAACAAAAGTTGGGCTTAAGGTGCCCGCGCTGATGGCCAGGTTTGCCAGGCTGGCATTTGCCGATGCCGCGCGGGTAGCAGTTAGCGTATATGTATTAACGGTTACGCCATCCTCCGCAGTAACCTTTACGGTAATAACATTTGCGCCCACGGTTAAGGGCTGTATCGCCGATGATACTCCGCTGGGCGTAGTAACGCCGTTGACGGTTATGGTTGATACCCCGCTGTTTGAGGTTGCCGTTATGCTAATGCCTGTGGTGGCGTTGCTTACAGATGCGGTGTATCCTGTAGTCGCCGGTGCAAATACAGGCGACAAGCTACCCGCACTGATGGTAAACCCGGATAGCGTGGCATCTGAGGATTGCGCGCTTGTTACATTGATGGTGTAGGTTTTAGTGGTCCCGTCCTCTGCCGTAACTAGTGTGGTGATTATGTTAGAGCCAGGGTTAAGACTTATACCTGCTGAAGGGGTGCCGCTTGCCACACTAACGCCGTTTACCTGTATTGTCGCACCTGCATCGGCGGCGGCAGGCGTTAGGGTAATGGTGCTAACAGTGCTATTTACCGTACTGGTGTACGTAAGCATACCCGGGGTAAATACCGGCGATAAGATGCCCGAGCTGAGGCTGATGCCCGAAAGGTTAGCATTTGACGATGGCCCGCGTGTTACATTTATAGTGTAGTTTTTGGTGCTGCTGCCATCCTGCGCGGTAACAGCAATGGTAATAGCATTTACGCCCGCTGTAAGCGGTATAGCGCCCGAAGCTGCACCACTGGCAACGGTTATGCCGTTTACGGTAATGGTTGCGTTGGGTTCTTCACCCGTTGGCGTTACGGTAATGCTGCTTATGGTATTTGCTACCGATGCAGTATACGAAGTTGTGCCCGGCGCAAACACAGGCGATAACGTACCCGCGCTCAAAACAATGCCGGCAAGGTTATCATCCGTCGATGGTGCGCGGGTAATTGTTACGGTATAAGTTTGGGTGGTTGTGCCATCCTGGGCAGTAACCACCGTGGTGATACTATTGGGCCCTCCTACCAATGGTATCGCCCCCGATGCCGCCCCGCTTACCACCGTTACGCCATTTACTTTGATGGATGCCGTGGCATCAGAAACTGTTGGCGTTAAAGTAATAGTTGCAGTTGCGTTGGGCACAGATGTAGTGTAACCCGGCGTTCCCGTCGCAAAAACAGGCGTTAATATGCCATCGCTTAAAACCAGGCCATCCAAACCGGCGTTGGTTGATGGTGCACGGGTTATTTTTATAGTATAGGTTTTGGTGCTTGTACCGTCTTCGGCGGTAACTATGGTGGTTATCGTATTCAGGCCAACAGTTAATGGGATGGGTGCCGATGATGCTCCTTTGGCAACATCTACACCGTTTACCTGCATCGTTGCATTGATATTGGCCGTTACCGGTTTAATGGTGATATCGGTTGTGGCGTTGCTTACGGTAGCAGTGTAATTTGTGGTACCTGCGGCAAAACCGGGGCTGAGTGTTCCTGCGCTTGGCGTTAACGACGACAGATTGGCATTTGTTGACGATGGGTTGCGCGTTACGTTGAGCGTATAGGTTTTAACGGTTACGCCATCGGGGGCGGTTAACTCTATTGTAATAGTATTGGCACCTAAATTCAAAGGTATTGGGGCCGAAAGGGAGCCATTCGGCGAATCCACCCCGTTTATTTTTATCGTGGCTTGTAAATCGTATCCTGTAGGTGTTAAAGTAAGGCTGCTTTTCGTAACCGTAACGTTATAGGAAATAGTTGCAGCGTTAAAGCTCGGTGAAAGCGAACCGCTGCTTAGCGCCAGCGACTTTAACCGGGCTTCTGACGAAGGCGGGGTTATGGTGATATCTACCTTAGTACTGCTGCTGCCCCCTATATTGTAGGCTGTTATAGTATAGGTTTTTTTTGCAGTAATTGCTGTGGGCGTACCGCTGATGATACCTGTGGATGGGTCGAACGCGAGGCCCGCCGGCAATGCGGCAGGGGTGATAGCATACCCTGTAACCTCTATTTTACGTACCGCATTGTTGCCCCAGTCGGCCACGTACACATGCCCGTATGCATCGGCTGTTATGCCCAGCGGGTAGTTAAACCGTGCTTTAGCGCCGTTGCCGTCTAAAAGGTCGTAAAACCCGGCACCGGCAAGCGTGGTAACTACGCCGGCGGGGGTAATTTTGCGTATCTTGCTGTTCGCTGCGTCTGCCACATATACTGTACCAGCGGCATCTATAGCTATGGCCGAAGGGGTGTCGAAAGACGCAGCCGTGCCCGTAGCGTTCGTTTGCCCGGCTGCCCCGCTGCCCGCAAAGGTTGTTACATCGCCGGTCGGGGTGATTTTACGGATAAGGTTATTGCTCCTGTCGGCAACATAAACGTTCCCGCTGGCATTGCTGGCCACGCCAACCGAGCCATTGAAACTTGCGGCCGCCCCGTTTGCGTTTACAGATCCCACCGAACCGCTGCCCGCAAGCGTAGAAACCTGCTGATCGAGCCCTATTTTACGTACCACGTTGTTATCGAAATCGGCTACGTAAACATTGCCCGAAGCATCTACAGATACGCCTGAAGGGTTGGCAAACCTTGCAGTAGTATCTATGCCGTCCTTATAATCATAGTCGCCGCTGTGGCCTGCAAGCGTATTTACTGTGCCTGATGAGCTGATGATGCGGATCTTGTTGTTATTGGCATCACCCACATAAATATTGCCTTGCGCATCAGAAGCCAGCCCTTTTACATTATCAAGCCCGGCCGCTGCGCCGGTAAATATACTGATGGCCCCGCCCGGTGTTATTTTGCGTATCTGGTTGCTGGCATCGGCCACGTATATATTGCCTGCCGGGTCGGTTGTTATCCCTATTGGGTTGCTTAGCGCAGTGGTAATGGTGGTAACCTCGCCGTAGGGGTTATTAGGTACCACCCCACCGCTATTAGCCGGGGCCAGGTTGGGTATGGGCAGGTTTACGGTGTAAGAATTAGGCGTGGTGTAAGCTATACTCGGAGGCGCAACAGCAACCCCCGCCCTTACTACCGATACCAGGTAATTGGATATGGTGGTATCGCTCTCGGCCACAACTTGTATAGCAATATCGGTATTACCAACGCCAAGAGATATAGTACCTGACGAGGCACCGCTGGCATGCGCTACGCCGTTTATTTTAAGGGCAGCATTTATATCGCTTAAGGTTGGGGTAACCGCTATGCTGGTAGTGCTGTTGGGCACATTGATGATGTATCTTTTTATGGTTGGCGCAAAAACAGGCGTGAGGGTGCCCGTGCTGGCTGTTAAAGCACTAAGGTTGGCATCGTTAGAAGCTATCCTTACTTCTATACTTATGGTGGTGGTGCTTCCGCCATTATCATTGTAAGCGCTTATGGTGTAAGTATCTGCCGGGCTCGCATCTGTAGGGGTACCGCTGATAATGCCCGTAGTGGGGTCGAAGCTGAGGCCCGCCGGCAGCGCTTTATCAATATAATAACCATTGGTGGTTGCCTTACGGATAGTATTAGTGCCATTATCGGCCGTGTATAAGTTGCCGTTCCCATCTATAGTAATACCTATCGGGAAGCCAAAAACAGCATTTGTACCTACACCATCTACCCTGGCAAAATAACCGTCTTTACCGGCGAAGGTAGTTACTACGCCCGCAGGGCTTATTTTGCGGATAAGGCTGTTATAGGAGTCTGATACGTAAACGTATCCGTTGGCATCTACTGTAAGATCTGATGGTTTGTTGAAAGTGGCTGCATTGCCGGTGCCATTTGCCGAGCCAACCCCAAAACCGCCGGCCAAGGTAGTAACTACACCGCCGGGGGTTACTTTACGGATGGCGCTATTGCCGAAGTCGGCCACGTAAACGTTGCCCGCAGCATCAACCGCTACGCCAAAAGGTGTTCTAAATTTGGCTACCGCAAAGGTACCATCCTGAAAGCCGCTTGCGCCGTTTCCTGCCAATACGCTTACCGTACCGCCACTTATCTTGCGTATTTGGTTGTTGCCAAAATCAGCAACGTAAACGTTGCCCGCGGCATCAACCGCCACATCCTGCGGATTTTTGAAAGTTGCCGTGGCCGCAGGCCCGTTGGCAAAGCCCTGCAAGCCGCTGCCCGCCAAAACGGTAACCACGCCTGCAGGGGTGGCCTTTTTTATCTGCTGGTTGCCCGTATCGGCAATATAAACGTTCCCTGCAGCATCTACCGCTACACCCCCGGGGTATAGCAAGCCTGTAGATATAAAGGTACTCACCAGGCCGCCGGGAGTTACCTTACGGATGGAGTTGTTGCCATAATCTACCACGTAAATATTGCCTGCGGCATCGTTGGCTATGGCGTAAGGTGTTTTGAAGCGCGCGAGGCCACCAAGCCCGTCTGCAGAGCCCGCGGCACCGTTGCCCGCCAAAGTAGTTACCTGGCTGTACACCATTGCGGGTACAGCGCCTCCGCTATTGGATGGCGGCAAGTTGGCAATGGTTTGGCCAGCCACGTAAACCTGGGGCCCCGGATATGAAATATTTGGAGCCTGTGCGAAACTGGCACGGGCGATGAGCAGTAAAATTAAGGCAAGTAAAATTTTCTTCATCGTATAAAATCGGTCATCATGCGGCAAAATCTTCGTTGCATTCGTGGGGGCATCAACATTACTCCCGAATACCCAAACAGTGCTATTTGCTTATACTATTATTCAGAATACACCTAAAAACAACTAAATTTTGCCTTAAACCGCCACGAAAAATACCAAAGGGAACTTTGCGTAGTATTTATACCGCGATAGAAAAAGGGGGGGCCTTACATACATCGGTAAAGAAGTTTCAATAGTTATTAATAAGGGCACTTTAACTTCAAAAATAATAAATTCCCCTTTACCTATTATCAAACCTATATAATTGGGTGTTAATAAACTGTTAATGAGAAATTTATAGCGGAAATTTACAACTATTATTCCTATTATCAAAACTATACTATGGGGCAAGCTGTAAATGCTTCATTGTCAATATCATACTTTTAACTGGTTGCGGCTATCATTTTGGCAATAAAAATCCAACTATCCAAAAGAACATTTTTATAATTTATTTTATGCCAATTGCCAAAAATTCGCGCAAAAAAACAATAGAATGCGCTTTTCTAAGTACCTAAAAATACCATCTTAATAAAACAACATCATTTTTATGATAAAACCAACAATAAATTAACACATATATTGAATTATGTATAATTATTGTTACCTTACGTTTAAATTTCAAACTCATTACCCCTATCCGAGCATTTATGAAGAAAAATCTACTCCTTATTTTGATGTTATTTTTAATAACAGGCACTGCCCTTGCCCAAAAGATAACAATTACCGGTACGGTTACCGGCTCCACCGATAATTTAAGCATGCCGGGCGTAACCGTAAGGGTTAGCGGCAGCACCATCGGTACCAGTACCAATAAAGACGGTTACTATTCTATTTCGGCCCCGCCTACTGCCGAACTGGTGTTCAGCTTCACAGGCTATAAAACGCAAACAGTTGCCATAGCCGGCAAAACCACCATCAACATAACACTGGAAAGCGATATAGCACAACTGAACGAGGTAGTGGCCATAGGTACACGCTCCGCAGGGCGCGTAAAGCTTGAAACCGCAGTACCCGTAGACGTGGTTAACGTGAGTAAAGCTGCAGCCTCTACCGGCAGGCTTGACCTGACCGACATACTGAATTACAGCGCGCCATCTTTCAACTACAACAAGCAATCCGGATCTGACGGTGCCGACCACGTAGAACTGGGTACGCTGCGAGGCCTTGGCCCCGACCAAACACTGGTGCTGATAAACGGCAAACGCCGCCATTCAACGGCCTTTGTTTCGGTATTCGGCACGCGCGGGCGCGGCAACTCCGGCGTTGACCTTAGCTCGATACCCACCGCCGCTATCGACAGGTTAGAAATCCTGCGCGACGGTGCTTCGGCCCAATACGGTTCTGACGCAATCGCAGGCGTAATTAACCTGGTGCTGAAAAAAAACACCAACGTTTTCACCGCAAATGTTGGCTACTCTGGTTATTACGACCCTGCCTTCAATAGCGCTAAAAGCGTAGTTTCGGGCTATTACCCACATGGCAAAACCATCGACGGGCAAGGCATTACCATCGATGCCAATTACGGTTTCGACCTGGGCAGCAACGGCGGCTTCTTCAACATCACCGGCGAATTTGCCAAAAACGGCAAAACGTACCGCCAAACGCACGATACTACAACCAGCAACCCTGCCGCCTTACCAATAAACCCCTATCGCCGCGCAAACGGCGATGGTAGCTCTACAAGCGGCACGGTATTCTTCAACAGCGAGATACCATTGGCAGGTACCCAAACCACTTTTTACAGTTTTGGCGGTTACAGCTACAAACCATCTGATGCTTACGCCTTTACCCGTAACTTATCGGGCAGGCCGGAGCGTTTCCCCGTAGATTACGGCAAATCTACCGATATCATCTTCACCACGCCGGATGGTGAAACTTACTACAACCCCATCATCCAAACCCATAATACCGACGTATCCTTCGCAGCAGGCTTTAAAGGTACCGTTGGCGATGGCTGGGACTGGGACCTGAGCAACAACACGGGCAATAACAAGTTCCATTTTTTTGGCGATAAGACTTTCAACGCTTCGCTGGGTGCCTACAAAACGCATTTTGACGATGGCGGCTCGGAGTTTTTGCAGAATACCAGCAATTTAAACATTAACAAACACTTTAGTAAAGTAGCATCGGGCCTAAACTTTGGTTTTGGTGGCGAGTTCCGCTACGAGCGCTATAAGATCTTCGCCGGTGAAGATGCCTCGTACCGTAACTACGACGCAACCGGTGCGCAGGCCGCAGGCTCGCAGGGCTTCCCGGGTTTCCAACCTGCCGATGAGGCCAACGCAAACCGCAAAGTGGTTGGCGTTTATGCTGATTTCGAGTTGGACGCAACCAAAAAATGGCTCATCGATTTCGCTAACCGTTACGAGCATTACAGCGATTTCGGCTCTACTTTCAACACCAAATTCGCTACCCGCTACAAAGTAACCGACAACTTCAATATCCGCGGTTCGGTAGGTACGGGTTTCCGCGCGCCATCGCTGCAGCAGATAAACTACAGCAACACCTTTACCAACGTGCAGGGTGCTGTCGTATCCGAAGTTAAGATTGCGCCAAACTACAGCCCTATAACCAAAGCTGCAGGCATCCCTAACTTAAAACAAGAAAAATCTAAGAACGCAGGCCTTGGCTTTACCTACAAACCAATCCCTGAGTTGAGCTTCACGGTTGATGGTTATATCATTAAAGTTACCGACCGCGTGGTGCTATCGGGCCAGTTCAGCGCATCTGATGCCACGTTGGATCCATCGTTCACCAACGCACTCAACAGCCTGAACGTAAGCGCAGCGCAGTTTTTTGCCAACGCCGTTAACACCACCAACCGCGGTTTGGATATCGTGATAGATTACAGCAAAACCGTAGGTGCTAACCGTTTCAAGGTTCTATTCGCAGGCAACTTCCAGAGCATGGATATAGATAAAGTAAACTATCCGCCTATATTAGGTACCACGCCTGCGCTTCAGGCTACCTTCCTTAGCGATCGCGAGAAGAAATTCATCCTGGCATCGGCCCCGCCGCAAAAATTCACGCTTAACCCGGAGTACGGCCACAAGAGCTTTACCGTGGGCACCCGCTTTACCTACTTTGGCAAGATAGATTTGCTTGGCTACGGCGATGGTAGCACCCTTAGCCCAACCGTACCTACAGACGATGGCTCGGCACAACTGCCCGATCAGTACATCTACAGCGGCAAGGTAACCAGCGACTTGTATTTTTCTTACAAGGCGAGCAAAACCACCCGTTTTTCTATCGGTGCTGACAACGTGTTCAACGTTCACCCCGACCTGGCCTACGTAAAAGGCGCAAAAGGTTGGGCTTACAACAACGAGCCATCGGGCCCCTTCGATGCGGTGCAGATGGGTAGCAACGGCCGCCGCTTTTTTGCACGCGTAGGCTTCACGTTCTAAACAAATACGACCCCTATATAACTAAGCTGCCCTGTAATGGGGCGGCTTTTTTGGTTTTAAGGTGATAAAAAAAGCCGCTTCCGGTTTCCCGGTGCGGCTTGCTTTTTAAGTTAATAATTTCCAAATCGATGGTGTTTTAAACTCTCTTAATGGTGCTGTGGGTAGTGTATGCGTTCCAGTTTGCCGTTTGCATTGATGGCGTACTCTGCATCGCTTGTGTCTGTATTTACTTTTAATTCAGTAACAGGTTTGGGTTTAGCTTTACGGGGTATCAAGGGTATTACTAATAAAGCCAATAGCAATGCCACCCCTAAAAATTCAATTAACATGTCGGTTTTTATTTAATATTCAAATCATTTGTACTTGCGCATCCAAAACAATGCCGAAAATTTGCGCCCGGAAGTAAAACCATGTTTAAGCAATTTAAACACCGATTTTTATTTTTCCGGCGAAATTCAACGCCAATGCCACCATCCCGAATCGGGAAGGTATTTTTCAAAATGAACTGTTTAACAAGCTATTAGGTTTAATAAGAGGGAATTGGTTAGCCTTGCTTTTGCTGTTCAAATTACTATGCATACATACGATTTATTTTATAATAAGTTGTATGTATTTATGGAGATTTTTTTGAGGCGAGGCTGGAATCAAAAATATAGCGGTGTCTTTTACCTGCCGAGGTCAGCGAAATATCTCCTTTAAACACTTGGGCATTCCCTTAAATTTCTTTAAAAATCGGAGGTATTTAGGGCCTTTCCCTGGGATATCCTGCCCGCCATCAAAACAATGCTACAGGCTTCTATTTACGTTGCACCCTTACCAGCCCCTGCCTGGTGGTTAGATATAACACGCCGTTGTTATCGAAAGCCATGTTGCTAACGTAAGATGTTGGTATAGCAGAGTTTTGGTTATGATAGTTTTCCCATCCGTTTTTAAGATCCCACCTCACAAGGCCTGCCTTGTCAGTCGCTATCCAAAGCACCTTTTCGGTCCTGTCGTATAACAATGTGGAAGTACCGTTGAATGGCATCCCCGAGTTTGCGGTAGTGTACTGCTTAATGCTGCCATCGGGGTGGTATACGGCTATGCCCTCGTCCCTGTTAAGCTCTTTTTTATCCTTCGGGCCGTACTCATAAAGCCCCAGGTAAATATTGCCGTTCTCGTCCTCATCCATCGAGGTGATGCATTTGCCTTTCAACACGGTATTGGTGGTATTGAACGATGTTGCTTTACCGTTTTCGTCGATCATTACCGAGCCGCCAAAGGTGCCTACCCAAAGCCTTCCCTGAGCGTCTTTCTTTGCGAAGTACACCCTATTAGATGGTAATTGGGCAACGTTTGCCTGGTTCAGAAAGCTCCAGTTGCCGGCCTTGAAAATGCCAAGGCCGCTGTCTGAACAGAAGTACACTTCGCCGCTGGCTTTGTTATTGATGATTTTATAAGCGCCTTTAAACCCAATTTTTAACGTATCCATCAAAGCCCATCGTTCATTGCTGTAACTGTATATGCCGCCTTTTGCAACAACCCATATCATGTTATCGTTATCGCATGCAACAGCACTGTAGCTAAAATATTTACCCTTGGGCGTAATGTCTTGCTCTTTAGGCGTAAAGGCTGCGCCATTAAACTTTACAAGGCTTTGGTCAACGGAAATCCATATGGCGTTGTCCTTATCAACCGTTAAATAATCGATGAAATTATCGGGCAGGTTCGAGTTTTTGGCGTTCCAAACCTGTATAGCGTAGTCTTTTAAGTGCTCGTTGCTATACTGGTAGCTTTTGTTGAATATAATGGGATCCAGCGGCCTGTCAAAAGATTGCCTGAAGGCTTTCATATCTACCCGTTGTACCTGTGCGGATAATATGCCGTCCTTAATTTCCACAATTAGGCTCATTGATGTCCGGCCTTCGGTTTTATTGCCGGTTTTTGCGGGTATCCAGCTGGTAAAAGCGTTCAGCTGCGCTACTATGCTCTGCACCAGTTTGCTGTTCGATTTATCGGTATGGCTTAATACGCAGCCGTGCCCCACAGAATCTACTAACACCTGGAACAGTACCTTGCCCGCAACGCCGCTAAAGCCGCCTGCTTTGTTCAAATCGGCCACCAGCGTTTCGAACTCCGGTGATTTTACGCCGGCCTTCTGGTCGCCGCAATCGAGGCAAAATTGGCTTGTCTCGCAATTGGTGAGCTTGTAAGGGTAAATATTTTGGGCCTTCAGGCTATAAGATGCCACTATGGCAAGCATCATCAACATTAATTTCTTCATAACAACAAGGATTTAAGCTTAGCAATGATACCTCAAATCGCACGAAGAACCCAGAAAAATATCGATTAATTACCGCCAAAGGAATGCTACTTGCTGTACGACGATGCCGCAGTGCTGCTTGCCACTTTCATGTAAAAGCCTAATATGGCGTACATAGCCAATAACAACACCAGCCATGGGCCATAAACTGTTGCCGTCGCCATCGCAGAGGCTATGAAATTCGGTTGGTTACTTATCTGTTCTGCCATCCAGCCTATTGCAGATATAGCAGCCAACGCAGCACCTCCAATACGTAAGCCTTTGTAATGATTTATGCGGCTGAGGATAATAAGCCAGGGGGTGACTATGGCAATAATCAAGCCCAACATCAATTCGATGCCTAACCAAAAGGCCACGATACCGAGAGCCAAATGCCCGGCATCAAGGTTGAGGCTTATCAGCGTTTCGGCAAAGGCCATGCCGTGTACAAGCCCAAAACCTGCCGCTATGTACGCCTCTTTACGGGCAAAAATAGGTTTATAAGCATGAATTGCAGCTAGCAAAATACCCAGGGCCATCAACATCCCGGTAACGCGGATGGGGAAATGGATGATGCCCGTAGCGCAGATGAGTAGCGTGATGGTGTGCCCTATGGCGAACGCCCCGGTTGTCCTAACTATTCGCACCAGGCTGTACCCTACCCCACCAAAGCCGCTCCAATGCCTTTTGTTAGAAATAACCAATACGGCAGGCAACAACAGCATAAATAAAAACAACAAGTGGTAGGTTCCCCGCCTCATTTGCTGCATGCCCAATGCCAGCATATCACCGAAATTCGTCGATGTATTACCCTGATATCCAGACCGAAACAGCAATATTTGAGTAACTTTTACGTGAAGCGCAGCAAGAGGTACAACCTGTGCATAAGCTTTTGAAATACCTGTAAAAAAGATAAAAAGCAGGATTATAAACAGCCGACCGCGCTGCGCGGTACGGCTGCTTTTACTGGCCTGGATATGCATCTGAAACTTTAAAATTTAAAGTCGTTGCCCAAATCGCGCGGGTGATTGCGATTGATGCTATAATACTCAAAATTAACGGGATACGCAATAGTATCCCCGGAAACTTATCTCCAAACGCCCGGCAGGCCAATAAAGCCATAAACGCCGGCACCAGTGCCATCAGCAGTCTTTTCGTTTGCACCATAGTCAAGATGTATCGGGTCAATGGAACCCATCATCCGAATATGCGCATTGCAATGGAGCGTATTGTCCTTGTATCGACAAACAGGGCCAATGTATCGGTAAACCGTTTGAGCGTTAGCCTACATCCATCGCCTTTATCTGGGCCTTGTATGCCGCAGGTAGGATAGCTTCTTTCATCAAGCCATCGAGCTTAAAGCGACGAGAGAGTTTATATAGCTGAATAACAGGCATTAAGTACGATACACTATCTATTGGCAGCAGCTTTTTAGCCACTTGCGGTACGATTAGCAGCTGCACCTGCTTCAGCAACTGGTAGCGGATAGCGCCCAAATGCTTTTTATATTGCTTGAATAAATCGATGGTAAAATCGCTTTTAATCAGGTGAGCCTCAAGGTGTTCGTAGCGAGTCACCACCCAGTTTCTATAATCAAGCGGCATATCTTTCAAATCCATGCGTTTGCCCATGCGGTAAAATACCTCGAACACTTCCTCTTTTTCGTCGTCAGATAATCGCCTGTCTAACAGCTCATAAGAACGGATGGAGTAGTCTATCAGCATAAAAAGCACATCCCGATAGGCCCAATCGGGTATCTGCACGCCGCGGGCTTTCTCTACGCCCTGATGGATAGCATTTATCCTGTCGATAGCAGCCAGCGCATCATCGTATTCCGAGAAAACGATGGCGCGGGCATACTCCACGGTAGAGAAAAGCCTGCCCAGCGGGTCTGCCGGGAGCTTGCCGGTAAAGTACAGCCAGTCTACCGCCTTGTTCAGGGCAAACTCCGCTGCCGAGCCGGCAAATATGAACAGGATATTATCGGCCTTGCTCCAGATAGTGCGCACGATAGAGCCCTGCTCTACAAAATATTTCTTCGGATTATCCATTTTTCGTCGCTCCTTGCAAAGCATTACGCCCTGATAACCAATGCTCTATAATTACTACCAACAGCATCCCCAACGTATAAGCCAGCATGTCCTCCCAGCGGAACGTGGTGCCAAATATATTGCGGGCCAGGCTTGAATTTTCCCAGCCCAGATGGTTAATAAGGTGGTAATACTGCGTAACTTCTACAACATACGAGAAAACAAGCACGCCAATGGCAGTTACCCATAAATCGCTTTTAATGAATGATTTAAAGGCGCAATACACTAGTATAACCACCAAAAAATCGCCGCCGTAGGGGCGTATGAAGGCATCGTGCATAAAATCGGCTATCAATACCTCGGCATTGAACAGCAGCACCGCCAGCGCGAAATAGTACTTATTGAATTTGAACATGTTACAATCCCCGGCGGTTAAAGTGCTCTATTTTTTTAATACTTACGTAAGCGATATACAGGGGGATGATACCCACGGCCCCGAAAGAGCAGTCAACAAGTGTCCAGAACAGGGGGATGCTGCGGATAGGCCCCATGATGAATGCCAGCGGGAATATCATTACGCAAGCAAACATACCGAATTTTATTACCCATATATTCCGTACCGGGTCCCTAAGCGGACCAACGAATAAAACGGCCAGCATAATATGCGCAAAGGCCAGCCAATCAGTGCCATAGCTCAAAAACGGGTAGGCCTGGTTGCTTGCTTTTACGGCTGCGTAAACGGTGTTCATCCAGCTGTGTATGTACTCCGGCGCAGCACCGCTTAGGTTGGCTAATATACTCAGTTCGGTTTCGATTGGAAAGGCGGTTATGCCGCTGAGGAACAGCCCGGCTATCATCACTTTCATACAGGTTTTTATCCGCCGCATGGTGTGATTGTAGTTGATGGTGCGGGCCAGTTTGATCGGGTTTTTCACACCTTCGATGTGGCGGTTGAGGTCGTTGCCGGCATGGTTTAAGTCGGCGGTTTGGAGTGTTTTCATGATTTTTTTGTTGCTAAAATTTCCGTGTTTTTATTAAAATAGATGAAAAAAGGGGTCGTTTTTTCAGTGTTTTTCTTTGATTTTCTGTGTTATTCTTTCCTCATCGGAATTTTGTTGTTAAAAATCTTTTGACCGAGCATCTCCCCTATTTTTTGCTCCAGTTTTTGGGGCGAAGAAGCGTTAACGTTGACCAGATAAAACTGCCCCTGGTTTTTGGCGGCAGCCCAGCGCCAGGCAAATTGGTTAACGGTTTTGAGCCGGCCATCATCAAACCACCAGGCGGCGTAGATGCGGTCATGGTTTTTAACGAGGGTGGCAGTGTACATATCGTGGCCGTTCAACTTTTCCATCCGGATGGTTTTGAAAACGTAGCCGCTGCCCACCCAGCATATCATGGGGTCGTGCTCGGGTGCGTAGAAAGCGGTTGGCTTGAGGTAGATGAGTGCCTCCTTATTTTCGAATTTTAAGATGCCTCCATCCAGTTGCGTTTTGTGGTAACCGGGCAGGCTGATTGCGCTGCTGCCCCTCACCAGGCTGTCGGATTTTACCAACCGAACGGCCACCACCATTACTGCCGCCAGCAGGCAGGCATGCAAGAACGGATACCTCATCGCCGGCCATGGCTTAGTATTTTGAACATCCGCTTTAACCTTGCCAAAACGGACAAGCAAAGGTTTAATGCCCAGCAACAGCGGCAGCAACACGTACAGGCACAGGCAGCCTATGCCCACCGCATCGTGGAAGAAAGTGCCGGGCATGATCTTGAACATCACCAGCAACAGTATCCGGAAGAAGTTGCACCCGATGTTGAGCGCAACCGTTACCACGCAAAGCAGCGCCAGCCATTTAAAGGCCAGCACCTTGCCGCTTTGCCTTTGGTAAAACGCCAACACAAACAAGCACACCAGTACCGACATCACCAGCATATTCAACCCCGCGCAGGCAGGGTCTACCGAGAACTCGTAATTGCCCAGCATAATTTGGTTGCCCGCCGCGCTGGCCTGCTGCCCGCCCATGGCCAGCACGGCGGCTACCTTATCGCTCAGCCAAAGCCGCACCGGGAACTCGCCCATACGGGTGATATGCCCGAACACCGGCGATATCAGCAACAACAAGAACAGCAATATATCGCTTACCCTGCCGATGGTGCACTCTATGAGCAGCAGCGCCGCAAACAGCAAAGCCACAAAAAACAGCGTATTTACAGGCAGCAGCAGGGCCAACACCGCAGCCAACAAAGCAGGCAGCAGGTAGCGCAGGCTGCGGCGGCTTTTATCTACCGTGCAGATGTAGGGTATCAGCAACGCCCCCATCACCACGTTGGCATCCCCCATAAAATAACCGGGGATAAACCATAGCGCCAGCACCAGGTACGCCAACCCGAAGAGGATTGCCGGTTGTGGTTTGATGAGGGTTTTTAGTTGGATGGTTAGCATTGGGTTTATTTAACTAATCGTTTTTTAAAAGCGTGGGCCTTGTGCGATTCCCCTCTAGAGAGTAATAGCCCATGAATAGACATAAAAAATGTGTATATTTAAGGTAAATGAATGTAGGAGAAGTATTTACAAGATTTCCGAGTCAGGAAGTCTGTATAGATTATCTGGAAGGGCTTAGGTGGCAGCATGAGCCGCAATGTCCTTAC